>JANORI010000550.1:0-5583 GCA_031415235.1 Acidobacteriota bacterium
GGCATCTCGTTCTTCACCTTCCACGCCTTCTCGTACGTGGTCGACGTGAAGCGCGGTGACGCAGTGGCGCAGAAGGGGCCGGTGGCGGCCGCGCTCTACCTGCTGCTCTTCCCGCAACACATCGCCGGCCCGATCATCCGCTACCGCGAATCGCCGCGCAGTTGCTCGTGGCCAGCATCGTGGCCGGACCCGCGACAAGGCTGTTGAAGCCGTCATCGATGAGCAGGGCAATGTGAGGCTCCTCGAACCCGTTCATCCTCGCACCGCTCGCCGCGCGCTCGTGACCATCCTCGAGGAGAGTCCTCTCGAACAGGTCTCGGAAACCTCCCTGCTGAGCGAGGAAGCGCTGGCCGAGGACTGGAATCGCCCGGAACGAGGATGAAGCGTGGTCCTACCTGCAGTAGGCGCGGGGGGGATCGGCGCCGAGCTCGACAACAGTGTTACTCGGGAAGACAACTTCATCCCGAATTACACGCCTGTAGGCTGGCGCGAGATCCGGCCCCGCGTGTTCGAAACTGCTCGTTCCAGTGTCGAGAAACTGGGGTTCGCGCAAGTCGGCTTTGCAGCGTTTCCCACACAGCGGTTGGGAGTGCGCTTGGACTTCTACGTCGCCGACTGGCATTTGGGTACAAGAATTGGGATCGGATACCGATTCGAGACGATAGGAAACATTAGCAGGGTCTAAGGGTGACAGAATCCTCGTTATCAGACCCTAGCCCCACTCCCTGGGCGGATCTTCCGCCTTGCCACAGCGGATCTTCCGCCTGGCCACAGTGAGTGGCACGCACGAGGGCGTCATCCTGGGCACGGCGCCGTACATGAGCCCGGAGCAGGCGCGCGGGCAAACGGTCGACAAGCGGACGGATATCTGGGCGTTCGGCTGCGTCCTGTATGAGATGGTCACCGGCCGCATGGCATTCCCGGGCAAGACGGTATCCGATTGCATCGCGGCGATTCTCGAACGCGACCCGGACTGGACCGCGTTGCCCAAAGCGACGCCGCCGGATCTTCGACGGCTGCTCCGCCGCTGCCTGGCGAGAGATCCCACGCGCCGGTTGCAGGCAATCGGCGACGCGCGTGTCGAGATCGAAGACCTGCTCTCGGGTGCCCCTGAAGATTCCGCGGGGGCCGTGCCCTCGCATGCTCTGCCGTCTGGACGGCGCACAGTGCCGTGGGCCGTTGCCGGCGCACTCGCCGTCGCCCTCATCCTCGTGCTGTGGACCCCGCGGCAGTTGTCGCCGCCGCTCATGCCGCTGCAACTGAGCGTCGAGCTCGGTGCGAGTGTCTCGATAGCGAACTCCGGGGCCGCCGCGATCCTATCGCCCGATGGCACTGTCGTAGCGTTTGTCGGGCAACCGGGCCCCGGTGGCAGTCCCCAGCTCCAAGTGCAGCGACTCAACCAGCTCCAGGCCACACCACTGTCCGGGACCGAAGGCGCTGATTCTCCGTTCTTCTCGCCTGACGGCCAGTGGATCGGGTTTTTCGCCGCCGGCAAGCTGAAGAAGGTTTCCATCATGGGAGGCGCCACCGTCACACTGGGCGACGCGCCTCGAAACCGCGGCGGCGCGTGGGGTGAGGACGGCACAATCGTCTTTACGCCCGGCCCACCGTTGGACCTCGGCTTGCGGCGAGTGTCATCCGCGGGAGGCAAGGCGGAAGCGCTGTGGCCGCTCGTCGACGGTGAGGTCACCCAGCGGTGGCCCCAGGCCCTGCCCGGTGGTAAGGGTGTGCTCTATACCAGCAGCCGCGACCTCGACGCCTACGACGACGCGACGCTCGTGGTGCAGCGGCTACCGACGGGCCCGCGTACGGCGGTTCTGCGAGGCGGCTCTCATGGCCGATACCTGCCAAGCGGCCACCTGGTCTACATGCACAAGGGGACGCTCTTTGCCGTGCCGTTCGATCTCGATCGATTGGAGGTGACGGGCCAGCCTGTGCCCGCGCTCGACAACGTGATGTCGAACGCGACCATGGGAAGCGCGCAGTTTGCCGTGTCGGCCGGCGGCACGTTGGTGTACCTGGCGGGGCGAAGCACTGGCGCCGGGATTCCGATCCACTGGATGGATCGGCAAGGCACCACGACACCGCTGCGAGTCACGCCGGCCAACTGGTTCGATCTCCACTTCTCGCCAGATGGCCGCCGTCTCGCGATGGCGATCGTTGAGGGAATATCCGACATCTGGGTCTACGAGCTGGCCCGCGACACACTGACGCGCCTGACGTCTGACCCGGTCAATGCTGTGGCACCAGTGTGGACCCCTGATGGGCGCCGGATCGCATTCGCATCCACACGCGCGGACACATCGACGTTCAATTTGTATTGGCAGCGAACGGATGGGACAGGTGACGCCCAGCGCCTCACGGAGAGCAAGAACCAACAATATCCCGGCTCGTGGCATCCGAACGGCAGCTGGCTGGCATTCTATGAGCAGAACCCGACCACCGGTTGGGACCTCATGATCCTGCCCATGGAGGGCGAAGACGTGTCGGGTTGGAGGCCCGGAAAGCCCGTCGCCCTCCTGAACAGCCCCGACGCGGAACAGGGTCCGAGCTTCTCGCCTGACGGGCGGTGGCTGGCGTATAGCTCGTTCGAAACCGGGCGCAATGAAATCTACGTACGGCCATTTCCCGGTCCCGGCGGCAAGACGCAGATCTCCAGCGGTGGCGGCGTATTTTCGACCTGGTCGCGCACCAAACACGAAATCTTTTACGGCACACTCGACAAGCACATCATGGTCGCCGGGTATTCGGTGGAGGGCGACTCGTTTGGTGCCGAGAAGCCGCAGCTCTGGTCCGAGGCGCGGTACGTGGCGGACCGACCCTGGCGGCCCTTCGATCTGCACCCAGACGGCGAACGGTTCGCGATCGCGCCAGAGCTACCAGCGACCGGCAGCACGAACCAGGGCAAGGTCGTCTTGACCTTCAACTTCTTAGACGAGCTGAGACGGATCGCACCGGCGCGGTGAGAAAGATGTCAGTGACGGGCCAGGTTGCAACGTGTGCAACCTGGCCACCACAGGAGGAGGCTGACGTTTGTGTGCGCGCGGCGTGCTCAGTCTTGCTCAGTCCCGAGGGGCGCGCCCAACGTGGATGGTGCCCACGAAACAGGTCTTGCCCGCTGGCGCGCCGGCGCAGGCGATGGTGCCTGGTATCCCGGGTATCGTGTCGAACTCCACGTGCACGGGTGCGCCGGTACGCCACCCAGCCAGGACGACGCCGTCCAGTTGGGCCGCGCCGGTCACGTTGTTCGTTCCGCCCCGGATGAGCGCCGTGAAGAAATTCTCTCCGTGCCGGATCTCATAGATCGCCTCGAGCCGAACGATGCCGTTCAGGGCCGGGTTCACGCTCACTTGTCGCTGAAGGATCTCGCCGACGTACCTGTTGGCGAGGTCGCCGCCCCAGTGGCCTTCCATCAGAGGAAACGTTGTCACCCATTTCGTGAAGGTGATTTCGACAGGCCGATTGCGATCGCCGTCGCTCCCGGCCATGACGGGTGCGATGTGGAACAGCAGCGCGATCGCGCCGGCGAAGCAGGCAACGCGGATGCGAGTACGAACGGTGCTCATAAGAGGCTCCTTGGGTTGGGTGGTCCTATAAGATGAGAAGCGCAACCCAGCGCCGTTTCCTCTCATGAGCCAATGACGGACCGCGCGGACGATGTCACGGGACTGCTCCTGTCCTGGCGCCAGGGCGACGCCGCGGCGCTCGATCGCCTGGTCCCGCTCGTGTATCAGGAGCTGCGCCGCGTGGCGGGCCGCCACCTTCGACGCGAGGCGCCTGGGCACGCCCTCCAGGCGACGGCGCTCGTGCACGAGGTCTACCTGCGGCTGGTGGATGTGGACCGCATGACGCTGAAGAACCGGGCCCACTTCTACGGGGTGGCGGCCGTGCTGATGCGCCAGATCCTCGTCGACCACGCCCGCCGGCAACGCGCCGACAAGCGCGGCGGCGGCGTCACGATGGTGAGCCTCGACGACGTCCCGCCGGCCACTCACCCAGCCAGTGTGGACGTGCTCGCGCTCGACCAGGCGCTGGCGACGCTGTCCGCCTTGGATGCGCGGCAGTGCCGCATCGTGGAGTTGCGCTTCTTCGCGGGACTCGACGTCGACGAGACGGCCGACGCGCTCGAGATCTCGCCCGCCACGGTCGCGCGCGACTGGGCCTTGGCCAAGGTGTGGCTCTATCGCCGACTGTCGCCCCGCGAGTAAGGCAGATCTCCGCGGGCCGTCCTCGCCAGCCTGGCCCACACTTACGTAAATGTGGTATCGTCGGGCTATGCCTGACACCGCCGAGCGCCGTGCGCGCCTCAGCATCGATGTCTCGACCACGACACGACGCAGGGTCCGACTGGCTGCCGCCCGGCGTGACCAGACCATTCGCGATTACGTCGTCGACGCGCTCGCTGAGCGACTCCACGAGGACCTCGGCGACGAGCGTCTCGATGAGGCAGGCACGCTCACCGAAGGGACAGACCCGGTGCTCGGCCGCCTCTGGCGCAATGCGGCCGACGCAGTCTATGACGACCTATAGTCGCGGCGACATCGTCCTGGTGAAGTTCGTGTTTGCCGACGAGAAGGGCGTCAAGCAGCGCCCTGGTCTGCTCGTCAGTTCTGCCCGATACCACCGCGGCCGGCGGGAGGCCATACTCGCGGCGATCACGAGTCAGGTGGGCCGCTCACTCGTCGGGGACCACAGGCTCACGCAGTGGAAGGCCGCCGGTCTGCCCCTGCCCTCAACCGTGACCGGCATCATCCGCACCATCAAGCAAGACATGATCATCCGGAAGATCGGCGCCCTCCCGCCCGAGGAATTGGCGAACGTCGAGGCCGCACTGCGCGTGTCGCTCGCGCTCGTCGAGGCCAAGTGACGCTGGGGCTCAGCCTATGATGCGCCTGAGGGCGTTCATCGCTTCCTGCGCGCCCGCGGCCACGAACAGCACCAGGATGGCTACCAGCAGCAGGTTCGTCGTGAGCGCGTTCTTGGGCTCGTCTTCGGCCCACGCCACCCGGTTGTTCAGGTAGAGCAGCGTGGCTGCCGGGAACGGCACGAACAGGCCGCCGATCACCGTGTCGGTCACGATCACGAGCAGCGCCGACAGCCCCTTCATCACGCCGAAGATCTCGGCGTAGAGGTACGGCACGCTCTGCCACACGCCCAGGAGCGATGCGAACACCGCCACCCAGAAGCCGACCGAGTGACGATAGGAAACATTAGCAGGGGTCTGGGGGTGACAGAACACCCATTATCAGACGCTGGCCCGTACGCCTTGCGGCTTGGCCAGCTTGGCACAGCGGCTGGCAGCTTGGCACACGCCGATTGGCAGCCTCCCGACGCCACGCTGCCGGTGCTGGCGACCACGACACGCCCGCGCGCCGCGCCTCAGGGCACACCTCCGACGGGACCGCGCCGCGGGAACACGCGGAATGACGAGATGAGACCGACCTGGGTGCTCAAGCACGACAGGACGGGCTAGGCGTCTTCGTACGCGCACGGCGGCGCGCGTGCTGGCGCCGGCCTCGGCACGTCGGCGGGCAGCCTCAGGTGCGTCAGGATCCGCCGCGCGACGGCGGACACCTCGATCAG
>JANORI010000551.1:0-6205 GCA_031415235.1 Acidobacteriota bacterium
TCTTCGCCACCAACGTGACCGGGCCGATGCTGATGGGGCGCGAAGCCGCGAAGCACTTCATCACGCGCAAGCGCGGCAACATCGTCAACATCGCGTCCACCGCCGGCACGCGCGGCGCCCCGAACGGCACCGCCTACTACGCCAGTAAGTTCGCCCTGCGCGGCATGACCGAGTGCTGGCGCGGCGAACTGCGGCCGCACAACATCCGCGTGTTCCTGATCAATCCGAGCGAAGTGCTCACGCCCTTCTTCGACCCGAGCAGCGGCGCGCCGGCCGACAATCCGAGCAAGCTGCACGCCGAAGACGTGGCTCACGCGGTGCGATCGGTGCTCGAGATGCACGACCGCGGCTTCACGCCGGAGCTGTCGATCTTCGCTACGAATCCCCGCGACTGAGCGCGCGGGATCGCCGAGAGCGCGGGAGGGACCGTTGTGATCGAAGTCACGAACGTCGTCAAACGTTACGGTCCGGCCACGGTGCTGAACGGCGCCACGTTCCAGATCGCCGAAGCCCAGCTCACGACCATTCTCGGGCCCTCGGGCTGCGGCAAGTCCACGATGCTGCGCTGCCTGAACCGGCTGGAGCGCTTCGACGCCGGACAGATCCGGATTGCCGACGTCGCCGTACAGGGCGGCGACGCTGGCTTGACGCCGGCCGACGAAGACGCACTCGTGCACGAGGTGCGGCTGCGCGTCGGGCTCGTGTTCCAGAACTTCAACCTGTTCCCGCATCTCACCACCCTCGGCAACGTGATCGAGGCGCCCATGACGGTGAAGAAGTTGCCCCGGGCCAAGGCAGAAGAGGTGGGGCGCCACTACCTGAACCGGGTCGGGCTCTCGGGCAAGGAGCACCACTATCCGGCGCAGCTCTCGGGCGGCCAGCAACAGCGCGTGGCCATCGCGCGAGCCCTGGCCATGGAACCCGCCGTGGTGCTCTTCGACGAGCCCACCTCCGCTCTCGACCCGAAGCTGGTGCGCGAGGTGGGCACGCTGCTGCGCACCCTCGACGACTTGAAGAAGACGCTCGTGGTCGTGTCGCACGACATGGACTTCGCCCGCGCCATCTCGGACCAGGTCATCTACTTCGAGGGCGGCCGCGCCGTGGAATCCGGCACGGCGAGCGCGGTGTTCGGCAGCCCCTCGCAGCCGGAAACCCGGGCGTTCATGGAGAGCTTCCATGGTGGCCGCACCGAGGTGCGGTCGTGATCACGCGGTGGCCTGAGCGCAAGCGCGGGCTGCGCTGCGCCGTCCTGGCGCTGATGCTCGCGGCCATGGTGGGCCAGCCGGCATCGGCGCAGACGGCCCTCGAACGGGTGCGGACCAGCGGCCAGTTGCGCGTCGGCATCGACGCCACCTATCCGCCGTTTGGCTCGGTCGAAGGCGGCGAGTTCAGCGGCTTCGACGTGGATATCGCGGGCGCCATCGCGCGCCAGCTGCGAGTGCAGGCGGTGCTCGTGAACGCGAGTTTCGACGGCGTCTTCCCGGCGCTGCAAAACGGCACCTTCGACGTCGTGATCTCGGCCGTCACGATCACGCCCGAACGCAGCGCCACGATGCTCTTCTCGGAGCCCTACATCAACGCCGGGCAGGCGCTGGCCGTGCGCACCGACAGCGCCATCGCCGGCGTGGAGAGCGTGACCGGCAAGACCGTGGGCGTGCAGATCAACACCACCGCGCAGTTTGCAATGGAGAAAATCGCCGGCGTCACCATCGCCAAGTACAACACCATCGATCTGGCCCTGCTCGATCTGCAGAACGGCCGCGTGGACGCGGTGGCGAGCGACGGCCCCGTGCTGCGCTACATGGCCCGCCTGAGCTTTCCGGGCGTGAAGACGGTGGGCAGGGAGTACACCAACGAGGCCTTCGGCGTGGTACTCGCGCGCGGCAGCGACGACCTGAGGCGCGCCGTCAACGCCGCCCTGTTCCAGATTCAGGACAGCGGCGAATACGCCAAGATCTACGCCACGTGGTTCGGCGAAGCGAGCCAGTCGCAGGCGGCGGCCGCCGCCGCCCCGGCCCTGTTCGACACCGGCCTCATCGCGCGCACCTGGATGGTCTTCATCCGCGGCGTCGGCCTCACGGCACTCATCGCCGCCTCCAGCCTGCTGCTCGGCCTGCCACTCGGGCTGGCCCTGGCACTGGCCCGCGTTCAGCCGCGCCGGCTGTTGTCGACTCCCGCCGCCATCTACGTAGAAGTGATGCGGGGCACGCCGCTGCTCGTGCAGATCCTCTTCATCTACTTCGTGCTCCCGAGCTTCGGCGTGAACCTGCCGGCCTTCACGAGCGGCATCGTGGCGCTCACCCTGAACGCCGCGGCCTATGTCTCGGAAATCTTCCGGGCCGGCATCGTGTCGATCGAAGCCGGCCAGATGGAAGCCGCCCGCGCGCTCGGCATGAACTACTGGCAGGCCATGCGCCGCATCATCCTGCCGCAGACCTTCCGCCGCGTGGTGCCGCCGCTCACCAACGAAGGCATCGCGCTGCTCAAGGACTCGTCGCTCGTGTCGGTGATCGGCCTCACGGAGCTCGCGCGCACCGGGCAGGAGCTGGCCAGCCGCTACGCCGCGCCGCTCACCATCTGGCCGCTCGTGGCGGTGCTCTACCTGGCGCTCACGTTCCCGCTCACGCGCGTGGCGCAGTATCTCGAGCGCAAGTGGCGTCCGGTGACGCGTAGTTGATGCGCTGCCGCGGTCCGAAGCGGGTCGCGTTGCTTACCAGGTAAGCGGAATGGTATCTTGTGAGATGCGTACCACTGGCGGTGCCCTCCGCGGAGACTCACATGGCTGCAGCCACACTCACCGACAAGGGACAGATCGTGATTCCCGCGCGCATCCGGGCACGCCACGGGCTGACGCCTGGCACGCAGGTCGAGTTCATCGACGGTGCTGATGGCATCCGGCTGGTCGTGCGGCGCAAGGTCACGCCGTCCGACCCGGCCTCAGGCTACGGGCTCGTCAAGGTGCCGCCACCACCGGGCAAGGGATCCAGGCGGCTGGCTGATTTCGACGCCGCAGCAACCCTGCCGCGCCGTCGCAGCCAGCGATGATCGCCATCGACACCAACGTGCTGGCACGTTTCTACTGCGACGATCCGGCTGACCCGGAGTCCGTGCGGCAGCGCCCCGTCGCGCGGCGCGTGCTGATCGAATCGCCGTCCATATTCGTGCCGGCCAGTGTGGTACTCGAGCTCGAGTGGGTCATGCGCGGATTCTATGGCTTGCCGGCCGAAGGGTTCTGCTCGGCCATGGAGCATCTGCTCGGCATGCCGCACGTGGTCGTCGAGCGGTGGGAAGCCATCAAGGACGCTGTGGATCTGCACCGTCAAGGACTGGACTTCGCTGACGCGCTGCATTGGTCGAGCTCGCGGCACTGCGAGCGTTTCGTGACCTTCGACGATCGCCGCTTCGCCCGAAAAGCCCAGCGCCTCGGGCTGAGCCCGGCGGTGACCGCGCCGCGGTGAACGGCTCAGGGCCAACTCGCGGCACGACTCGCTGGGTCGCGATGACCATGAATCTGGGCTACGATATGGTCATGAAAAAGGTCAGCGTCGCGGAGGCCAAAGCGCAGTTGTCGAGTCTTCTCGACGAGGTGGAGCATGGGGAGGCTGTGACGATCACGCGCCACAACGTGCCGGTGGCGGAGATTCGCCCCGTTGCGCATCTCGATGACCGCCCGCGCCCGTGGGGCCTCGCCAGCGGCACGTTCGAAGTGCCGGACGATTTCGACGCACCGCTGCCCGGCGACGTCCTCGATGCCTTCGAGGGGCGCGCGCGCCGATGAGGCTGCTGCTCGACACGCAGATCTTCCTGTGGATGGTCGGCGGAAGCCCCCGCATGCCGGCGGCGGTGCGAGAGCAGGTGTGCTCGCGCGACGCGTCCGTCTGGCTGAGTGCCGCGTCGGTGTGGGAACTGGCCATCAAGCAGGGCCTCGGGCGGATCGATCTGCCGGCGCCTGCCGCCGAGTTCGCTGGCGCTGAGCGCGCGCGACACCGCATCACGCCGCTGCCGATCGACGAAGCGTCGGCGGCGCATCTGCCGAAGCTGCCCGACGTGCACCGCGATCCGTTCGACCGGATGCTCGTCTGTCAGGCTATCGAGCACGAACTCACGCTCGTGTCCGCCGATCGACTCCTGCGTCGGTATCCGATCAAGACCCTCTGGGCTGGAGAGTAGTCGTGGACGCATCGACCCAGCCCCTCGAATCCCCCGCCGACGTAGACGCCCGGCTCGAGACCGAAGTTGCCCGCCGCCGCACCTTCGCGATCATCTCGCACCCCGACGCGGGCAAGACCACGCTCACCGAAAAGCTCCTGCTCTATGCCGGTGCGATCGAGCTGGCCGGGGCCGTCCGTGGCCGCAAGACGCAGCGGCATGTCGTGAGCGACTGGATGGACGTGGAGCGCGAACGCGGCATCTCGGTCACCACCGCCGCCCTCGACTTCGACCTCGGCAACTGCCACATCACCCTGCTCGACACGCCCGGCCACCAGGACTTCAGCGAAGACACCTACCGCACGCTCTACGCGGTGGATAGCGCCGTGATGGTCATCGACGCGGCCAAGGGCATCGAGACGCAGACCCGCAAGCTGTTCGAGGTGGTGCGCCTGCGGAACCTGCCGCTGCTCACCTTCGTGAACAAGCTCGACCTGCCGGGCCGCGATCCGTTCGAGCTGCTCGAAGAGATCGAGCAGGTGCTCGGCATCCAGACGGCGCCGCTCAACTGGCCGATCGGCAGCGGCGATCGCTTCCGCGGCGTCTTCGATCTGCGCACGCAGGAAACGCGCCTCTACGAACAGGTGAAGGGCGGTGGCTTCCGCGCGCCGGTGCGCACCAACGACGCCACCGATCCCGTGCTCGTGGACCTGCTGGGCGCAGACGCGCACGCCACGCTCATCAGCGACACGTCGCTCATCAAGGGCGCCGGCACGCAGTTCGACCGCGACGAGTATCTGGCCGGACGCCAGACGCCGGTGCTCTTCGGCAGCGCGCTCGACAACTTCGGCCTCGAGACGCTGCTCGAAGTGCTCGAACACCTCGCGCCGCCGCCGCGGCCGCGCGAGACCGACACCGGCATGGTGTCGCCGGTGGCCCCGGGCTTCTCGGGCTTCGTCTTCAAGATCCAGGCGAACATGAACCGCAAGCACCGCGACCGCGTGGCGTTCGTGCGGGTGTGCTCAGGCGTGTTCGAGAAGGACATGGCCCTGACCAACGCGCGCGATGGCGACACGGTGCGCGCCACGCGGCCCTACAAGTTCTTCGGCGGCGGCCGCGAAACCGTGGAACGCGCCTATCCCGGCGACGTCATCGGCCTGCCCAACCCCGGCAAGTTCGCCATCGGCGACACGCTCTACAACGGCGTGCCGGTGCGCTATCCGCGCGTGCCGCGCTTCCCCGCCGAGCACTTCGGCCGGGCGCGCCTGCTCGACCAGCGCAGCAAGCAGTTCGAGAACGGCGTCACGCAGCTCGAGGAAGAAGGGCTGATGCAGGTGGTGTTCCCCGTGCACGGCCGGCGCGAGCCGATCCTGGGCGTGGTGGGGCCGCTGCAGCTCGACATCGTGGAAGCGCGGCTGAAGCAGGAATACAGCGTGGAGTGCAAGATCGACCAGATCTCGTACACGGCCCTGCGCTGGGTGAAGTGCGACCCGCAGACGTTGTCCGACCTCGAAAATCGCTCCTCCGGCATCCTGCGCGCCGTTGATCGCGAAGAGCGGCCGGTGCTGCTCTTCGAGTCGCAGTGGCATCTGAGCTACCTGCAGCAGCAGAATCCCGACATCGAGCTGCTCACGGTCGGCTAGACGTTCCAACCTCCGGGGCCGCGCGACCATCCAACTGTGCCGAGGTGACCGGCATGCGTGCACGACTCTGGCTGGCGGGATTGACGGTGGTGGGCGTGGGCGTAGTGCTGTCCGCGCGCGGGGCGGTGATTCCCGCAACTCCACCGCCAGGGGCTGACCAGACGGCCACGGCCGGCCAGGTGAGCGGGCGCTGGACCGCGAAGACGCACCCCGAGTGGAAGGGCTACGACGTGGTGCCGCGCCTGCAGCTCAGCCTGCGCACCGGCGACGAGCGCGACCACTGGGGCTTCGGCGTGCCCATCGCCGAACTGACCGACCTGCCCGGCGCCGCGCGCGAGGGCACTGTCACAGAGGCACGCTTCACGCTGACGCGCGAGGCCGGCGCGTTCAGCTTCACCGGGTCGTTCGACCGT
>JANORI010000552.1:0-11949 GCA_031415235.1 Acidobacteriota bacterium
GGCCACTGCGCCGAGTGGCAGCTACTTCGTGGGCCAGCGCGTGAGCATGCCGCACTGGCAGGCTGGCGATGCCACCGCGCGCGGCCAGCTGCGGGCGCTGAGCCGGAAGCTGACCGGGCTGAACTAGATCGGCGTCCACGCGCGTCCCACGCTCCGAACCAGCGCGCCTCGAAAGCGGCCGGGCTTGCACCGGCCAACTGCGTGCGGCATCGTCTAACGGACATGCCGCGTCTCATTCCATCCCTCGCGGCGGCCGTCGTCATGTCCAACGCCGCGCTCGAACCTCGCGCCTCGGCCCAAGGTTAGGACGCGCACGGCGTCTACCACACGCAGTTCGAGAACGAGTCGGTCAGGGTCGTGCGCGTGCGCTATCCGGCCAGCAGCAAGGTGCCGCTGCATGGCCACCCGCCCACGGTCACGGCCTACGTCTACCTCAGCGAGTCGTCGCCGGTGCGTTTCACCCACCAGGGCTCGCGCACGCACGTCGTGACCAGGCAGCCGACGACGCCTGGTGGATTCAGGGTATCGCGCGGCGGCGACGAGACCCATTCCGCTGAGAATCTCGGAGCCACTGCCAGCGACTTCCTGCGCGTGGAGTTCAAGACCGACCCAGCCGGTGCCACCGCGCTGTTCTATCGCGACGCCCGACCCCTCGGCACGACGGCGAAGACGACCACCGATGTCCGGTTCACGAACGCGCAGATGCGCATCACTCGCGTGGCGAGTCCGGCCGGCCAGACAGCGGAGATCGCCACGACCGCCGACGTCCCGGCGTTGCTGATTGCCCTGGGCGAGGCCACGATGACTGCGAACGGCGCCGCCGTGCCGTTGAAGGTCGGCCAGGAGCGGTGGGTGCCGTCTTCGCGGCGAGAACGGCTGACGAACGTGGGTGCGGCTCAGATCGAGCTGCTGCGTATCGACGTGCTGACGCCGCCCCACAGCGAACGGTGGTTAGACCATGACGCGCATCATCCTCGCGACCGCGCTCGCCGTCGCGTCCGTCCTCGCACAGGGGCTGGCCCAACAGCCCGCGCCTTCCGCCATCCTCGAGACCCTGCCGTCAGCGATCGCGTTGCCACCCGCGCTGGACCGCGTGCTGCGCGACTACGAACGCGCGTGGCGCGAAGGCAAGGGACCCGCTCTGGCGGCGCTCTTCACCGACGACGGGTTCGCCGTCCAAAGCGGGAGCCCGCTCAGGCAGGGACGCGCGGCCATCGCTCGGGGCATCACCCGCCCCGGCGGCGCGCTGCAACTCACGCCCTATGCCTTCTCGGTGTCAGACATCGTGGGCTACATCGTGGGCGGCTATCGCTATCCGCAGTCGACCGGCCCAGGCGGCAGGTTCGTGCTGGCCCTCCGCATGGGCGCAGAAGGGCGCTGGCTGATCGCTGCGGACCTCGACAACAGCGGCCCGCGTCCGTAGACCCGCACGCACCAGATGCGATGGCTCGCGAGAAACGACGCGGAGACCAGGGCGGCGATGCGATGGGACCCGGGGATGTCGCTCACCGCGGGCCACGCCCGGGGCCGGCTAGTCTAGCCCCACACGCCACGTGCTCGACGCACCGACACAATCTGACCCACGTGATACGCCACGTGATCGGCCGCAAGCAAGATCGCGCGCAGATACGTCTGGTTCGCCTTGCCCGCCGGCACCGGCGCCGTCAGGTCGTCAACCTCCCGAGCCAGCTGCTGCAGACGCTTCCGCGACCGCGTGCACGCCACGATGCTGGCATCCCACGCGGCCTCATCGGGTGGTGCGGGCGTCTTCGGCCAGTAGTCGTCAGGCCACGTCACGTTGTGCTCGTAATTCGCGTTCAGGCAGAAGTCGAGGATGTCGTCCTGCGCGATCCGGATGTGCTCCAACAACTGCCACACCGAGTGCTCGAAGCCGGGCGGGCGCATGCCTCGCGCCTCCGGCGGCACGCCGGTCACGGCCTGGTCGAAGCCGACGTGTGCGTCCTCCCAATCAAGAAGTTGCACCAGGTGCTCGGGGACGGCATGGTTGAACTCGCGCATGCCCGGCGTTATACCACTCGGCGTGCGGGAGGCGCCGACTTCCCGACCGGGAAGATTTGGGCGTCAACTCGGTCACAACTGCCTCGCGTCGCCGATACAATCGCGGCTGACACTCTGGATGAAGAAGCCGTGCGCGGCTATGCGTCGCTTGTCATCCGACGAGCGGGTCTGGTAGCCACGACGGCGTCATAGCGAGAAAGGACCGCATGATCATCACCGCACGCGTCCTCGTCACCATCGTGACCCTCGCCGTCTGTTCCCCTGGCGGGATGACCGCGCTGGCGCAAACGCCGACCGACGGTTCGCCTTCGGCGGCGGCAGTCCCCAAGGCCGCCGGCAACGTTCTGACCGAGTACCAATTGCCGCCCGACACGCTCGCCAAGTCGGAGGCGCTCTATCGCACCAGCACCGTGATGCTGGTCGTCGGCACCCTCTACGGCCTGGGTGTACTCGCTCTGCTGTTGACCACACGCATGGCGCCGCGCTTTCGCGATCTGGCCGAGCGCGTCAGCCGCCGTCGCGTCGTGCAGACCATGGTCTTTGCGCCGCTCATCCTCCTGACACTCGACGTCTTGAGCCTGCCGGTCTCACTCTACGGCCACCACCTGCAGGTGCAATACGGGCTGTCGGTGCAGAGCTGGGCGTCGTGGTTCTGGGACTGGACCAAGGGCGAGCTGCTCGGCACGGCTCTTGGCACGCTGCTCGTGTGGGGGCTGTATGCGTTCCTGCGGCGCAGCCCCACACGGTGGTGGTTCTACGGCTGGCTCACGTCGATCCCAGTAGTACTGCTGCTGATCTTCATCGGCCCGATCTTCATCGCGCCGCTCTTCAACACGTTCACGCCCCTCGAGTCGAAGCAGCCGGCGCTGGTCCCTGAGCTGGAAAAAGTGATGGCCCGGGGCGGTCTGTCAATCGAACGGGCGCGCATGTTCGAGATGCAGGCCAGCGACAAGGTCACCACCTACAACGCGTATGTCACTGGCATCGGCGCCAGCAAGCGCGTGGTCGTGTGGGACAACACGTCGCGCGATCTGACTATTCCCGAGACGGCCTTCGTGTTCGGCCACGAGCAAGGCCACTACGTGCTGCAACATATCTGGCTGTCGATCGGGCTCGCCATCGCCGGCCTGCTGCTGCAGCTCTATCTCGCCGCGCGCCTGATGGGTGGTCTGCTGACGCGGTATGGATCACGCTGGGGCGTGCGTGGCATCGACGACTGGGCGTCGTTTCCAGTGCTGTTGCTGCTCTTGAGCGTGTTCTCCCTGGCCACACAGCCCGTGTCGGCGGCCGTGTCGCGCTACCTGGAGCATCAAGCCGACATCTACGGCCTCGAGGCCATTCACGGCCTCACGCCGGGTTCTTCGCAGGTGGCCGCCCATGCCTTCCAGAAGCTCGGTGAGAAAGGGCTGTCGTATCCCACGCCCCATCCGCTGCTGGTGTTCTGGGCCTACGGCCATCCGCCCGTGCACGAACGCCTGCGGTTCGCCGCCACCTACGCCCCGTGGGACGAGGGCCGGCCCGGCCGCTACATCAACTGACCGCCGGCCATACAATGCCCGCGTGCGTATTGCCCTCACTGTCGCGTTAGCCCTCACGCTCGGCCTCGGTCACCCGCAGGCGCAGCCGCCCGCGTCGCCGAAAGGGCCGTGGTTTGGCCTGACCCTGCCCGGGGGCACGCGCGCGCCCGCGGTGCTGGTGGGCACGCGACCGCCGCGACCCGTGGCCCTGCCTCCCGGTGAGTCGCCCACGCCAGAATTCGCCGCGGACACTCTCCACAAAGACGTGCAGACCATTGTGCGGTTCGCGAAAGACAGCCGCGCACGCAAAGAGGTGGGCAGCGGTCAGATGTGGGGCCGCATCAGTGGCTTTAAGTCGAGCGACGCGACCGTGGCCTGGGCCGCCGATCAGTTCCGCCAGGCCGGCATCAAAGACGTGCGCATTCAGCCGATCGCGCAGGACGCCCGGGCGTCGCTGTGGCTGCCGCTCACCTGGAAGGTCACGCTGCTGGCGGATCCGGCGTTCGGCCCCGGTACCCAGGACCTCGTGCTCGAGTCGGCCCTGCCGGTGGGCCCGTCGCAGATTGCCGGCGGCACGCTCACGGCGCCGCTCGTCTTCGTAGGCGCGGCGAGCCCCGCCGTGCTCAGCCACATCGACGTAAAGGGCAAGATCGCCGTGCAGCTCGTCGTGCCGCAAGGCCACATGCTGTTCGAGCGCGGGGCCGTGGACGCGCGCTCCGAGGATCTGGTGAAGCGCGGCGCGGTGGGCGTGTTCAACCTGGTGCGGCTGCCCGGCAACGAGCTGTCGCGCGACTTCAGCGATTGCGGCAATCCGTGCGTCAACATCGGCGGCCGCGACGGCTGGTTCCTCGAGGCGCTGCTCGATCGCGCCACCCAGGCCGGCGTGCCCGACAAGGTGCGCGTGCGCGTCGATCTCAGCACCGAGACGTACCGAGGCTTGAAGGCCACAAACGCGGTGGCCGTCATTCCTGGACGCAGCCCCGAGACGATTGTGCTGAACGCTCACGCCGATGCCTGGTTCGACGGCGCCGGCGACAACGCCGATGGCCTGGCCGTGCTCGTGGCGCTGGCGCGGCACTACGGTAAGGCCGCCACGCCGCCGGAGCGCACGCTGGTGTTCGTGGCCAGCGCCGGCCATCACACGCCTGGCATCAACGGCCCGCGCAGCTTCGTCGCCGCCAATCACAACCTGGCGCAGCAGGCGGTGATGCTCGTGAACATCGAGCACGTGGCGCAGCGCAACTTCTCGCCGGCGCGCACCACCTCCGCGGATGGCTACCGCCAGGCCGTCGCGGATTCAGGCGAAGCACCGATCGCGGTGGGCGTCACGAACAACGCGCCCTTCCTGCAGTCGCTCATCGACGGCGGGCCCGCCAGCTACGGCGTGAACTTCATCGCCGATCGCTCCACGTTCCAGAGTGGCGAAACCGGCGGCTGGACCGATCTGAAGATCGCCAAGGTGAGCGTGATGCAGGCGCCGCCGCTGTACCACACCACCGGCGAAGTGCTCGAGGTGATCTCGGCACCGGGGCTCGAGCGGATGACGCGCTTCCTGGCCAACTTCGTGACGTCGGCGGCGCGCGCCACACGCGCGGAGCTGAATCCCTAGAACGCCGTCAGTGCCAGCCCGTCCACCCACTCGAAGCATCGGCTTGCCCTTGGCCCTGAGGCCGATGACGATGCGCGAGAAGCGGTCGGCCGTCGCAAGTGAGACCGGCACCAGCGTGACGAAGGGACTGGCCAGAAACGCGTCGAGGTCGCGACGGTTGCTCGCGAACGTGGTGCCGTTGCGAAACCCGTACAGTAACTCGCCCGCCACGACAGTGGCGAACAGCACCTCGTCGCTGCGGCGCACAAGTGCGGCCACCCCGTCGTGATCGCGCTCGAGCGCTGAGTAGGCATTGGTGTCGAGCAGTGCCCTCATTTCCAGAAGTCCTCATCCACCCGTTCGAACACCGCGCTGGCCGCCGCCGTCCGACTTGCGTCGTCGGCCGTCCACGTGCCAATCAGGTGGTCGAGGGCGTTGCCCACGGCGTTCGGCGCAGGTCCCGAGGCAAGTCCCGCGCCGCGCCGCCGCAGCTTCACTGCCGCCTGATTGAGTGAGAGTCCGCTGGCGCGTGCCTCTTTCACCAGGGCACGTTCCAGGTCGGCGTCGAACCCTCGGAGGGTCAATTGTCTGCTGGCCACGGCCGCCTCCGCAGTGATTCGATGGGTGACTCAATATGAGTCATGGAATGAATCATGGCAGAAGACCGGACAAGGCGGGGTCAGCCGAGGAACGTCGTGCGGATCGTGCGCGTCAGCACAACCAGCGCCGCTTCCAGGCCGGCCACCGTGCGCGCGGTCCGGGGCGCAGTTCCGGCTGTCGCGATCGCATCGGCCACCCGTTCCGCGAGCGGCATTCGCACCGGGCGCGCGTTCAACGTCGCCATCAGCGTCTGCACGCGCTGCACCCGAGCGCGCGCCTCCGAGATCCGTGCGAGTGCCTCTTCATGCGTGACCGCACCGCGCTGTGCATTCTGCAGCAGACGGCACTCGAACGTGCGGCAGCACTGCGGTCGATGCGCGTAGACGCTGCACCGCGTGCCGCGCAGCCCCGCGCATGGCAGTGCCAGCAGCTCGGCGTCGGCGTCATCCGTGTCCACGTCCAGCCCCAGCACCTCGAGGCGCGCCGCCTCTGCCGGTCCAGACAGCTCCACGTCACCGAACAACGTGCCGTCGCAGCACAGCCCGCAGCGCGTGCACAGCGTGTCGGTCAGCATCGCGAGCTACCTTACCGCGGCTGGCGAACCGGATGTCGGTGGCGTGTCGGAGTTCAGCGATAATCGGCTGGCCGCCCGAACGATTGGCCATGAAGCGCCTTCACCTGATCGAACTGGAAGACCAACCCTGGGTGCCCCGCACACTGCGCGATGGCGCGACGGACGTGCTCGACGTGCTCACGGCGAAGGCCGGCGTCTACCGGCTGCTCGCGCCCATGCTTGCCGCCTTCATGGAGACGGTCGGGAATCGGCGCTGGTTCGACCTCTGCTCCGGCGGCGGCGGAGGCGCGCTGACGATGCGAGCGGAGCTCGTGGCGCGCCACCAGGGTCCTGACCACATCACGCTCAGCGACCGCTATCCAAGCGAGGCCGCGCAGCAGCGCGTGGCGGCGCTGGCGGATGCCACCGTGCGCTACCAGCCCGAGCCTGTCGATGCGCTCGAGGTGCCGCCGCACGCCCCGGCCATTCGCACGATGTTCAGTGCGCTGCATCATTTCCCTCCCGCGACCGTGCAGCACATGCTGCAGGCCGCGGTGGTGGCGCGCGTTCCGCTGGCGTTTGTCGACGTCGCTGCGTCCCCGGTGGTGCGCAGGCTGCCCGCATGGTTGGCGCCGGTGGCAGCTGTGCCGAACCTGCTGCTGCTGTTCGTGTTGGCGCAGCTGCTCGTGCCGCTGGCCCGGCCCTTCCGCTGGTCACGCCTCGTGTGGACGTATCTCGTGCCCGCCATCCCCGCGCTCTTTGCGTGGGACGGCACCGTGTCGGCCCTGCGCGCCTACACGCCAGAGGAACTGCTGGCGATCGCCACGTCGGTGCCCGGCAGCGAGCACTACCACTGGGAGGCCGCACGCGCGGGACAGTCGTTGCTCCTGACCGGCTACGAGCAGCGCCAGCCGGCGCATCCAGCGCCGCCCGCGCAAGATTCCGTATAGGCTGACCGCTCGGCAATAGCGTCCATCGCACCAGCACAACGGAGGTAATCGATGTCGACAAGAACGACGCTCGTGGCAGCCACGATGGCTGTAGTGGCAATCGTCGTCATCGGCAACCAGATGGCGGTCACGCCAGTGACGGCCCAAGACCGCGTGACGACCTTGCTCGCGCAGGTACGCACCGCCCTCGGCGGAGACGAGGCGCTCGCCGCGGTGAAGGCGATCAGCGCCGAAGGGGCCGTCCAAGCGGATCGTCGGTGCGCGGTCGAGAGAAAGCTACGTGGCCTTGCTGCTCGTGGGCCCCGACAAGCTGCGCCGCTCCGAGGAGTCGAGGTTCTTCACCACCACCGAACGCATTGCGACCTTTGACGGCACACAGGTGTGGGACGACGTCGTGAGCGGCGGCGGTGCGAGCGGCGGAGGTGGTGGGTTCGATCATGGCGGCGCCGGGCACGGTCCAGGCGGCGGTGCGTCCGGGGATCACGGCGGCTGGGACCATGACGGCCAGCACGGCGACGGCGACAGTCAGGCAGATAGGGCTGCTGCGGATTCCGCCCTGACTGCGGATCAGATCGCCGCGGCGCGAGTTCGGCGGATGCAGATGGATCTGCAGCGCTGGGCGTTGACGTTCTTCGCCGACACCAATCGCCCTTTCACCAGCGCCGGTCGCGCGGAATCACCCGACGGCCCCGCTGACGTGCTGGAGACCACCGACGAGGCCGGTCGTCCCGTGCGCTACGTCATCGACCCCGGCACCCACCTGCCGCTGATGGTGCAGTACCAGCAAGTACGGCTGGTGGCGCCCGTCGCGCCGGCCGGGCCGCGCACCATTGCCAGTCCGACAAAGCTGGCCACCGTCGCCATGCACCTGTCTGGGTTCAAGAAGGTGGACGGCGTGATGGTGCCGCACCAGATCGACATCTCGACCGATGGACGCGCCACCGAGGCGTGGACCATCGAGACGGTCAAGATCAACCCGAAGGTGAAGCCCAGCACGTTCAAGAAGCCGGCGCGCCCCTCTAGCGGCTGAGCGCGCCGTCCATCGCCGGCAGCACGATGGGCCACGGGTACTGCCGCGAGTGGTGGGAGACGGCCAGCCCCATGCGGACAGGAAATTCCTGCCACTGGTCTCAGATGTTCGATGAGGAGACAGAGGCCGTGGGCCAGGCGTCGCGCTCGGCGAGCCGACGTCGCCGTCGTAGTTCCCGCCGTCGGGCACCGAGTCGATGTGCGATCCGAACACGAGGGGCTTGAGCAACGGCCTGCGGCCGGCCGGCCCGCCGAAAATATTGCCGGCCGGGTCGATGGTCACCTTCGCCCGGCCTCGCGCATCACGCCTATCGCCCACGCGCGGCCCTGCTTGTCGAACTCCGAGTACGCCACGCGGCTCACGCCGCCGTACGGGTTCCTGCCGAACGCCGCGAGTTCGGTAAGCTGGCGGTTGATCTGGTCGCCGTCCACGCGCATTTGCCGGCGCGACCGGGGCGCCATCACTTCGTGCCGCGCGTCCCAGAGAGAAGGCGCCCACCGTGGCGGCAAGGTGCTGCGTGAACCGGCGTCGATTCATGATCGGTCTCCCGCGCGGACGAAACCGTGTGGCTGTCATGATACGCGTGGCGACCTCGCCGCACGCACACTGGTGTGACAGGCCACTAATGGACAGGAGCCGGCGTCCCGCTCACGGTCGCGACCACCTCGTTCGAGGGAACCGACGTGCCACATGGCGACAGGGCGCGGACGCGAACGAAGAACCTGCCGGGTGGCGTCGCCGCCGAGAAGGCCGTGACCGCGCCGAGGTCGAGCACCCCGACGTTGACGGCCGCGGGGGACGTCCCCGCCTCGAGGCGGTAGCCACTCGATCCGGCCACTGGCGACCACGACAACGACACCGTGCGGGCATTCACGGTGCCCGAGAGCGACGGAGCGGCGGGCGCCGCGCAGACGGTAAGGGCGAGCTCGTTCGACGGTGCGCTCTCCCCGACGGAGTTGGTCGCCCTCACGCGCACGAAGTAACGACCGTCGGGCACGGCGGCCACTCCGAAAGCCGGCCGCGTGCCGGTGGCGATTCGGCCGAGGTCGGCGAGGCCCGGTGCCGTGCCCGCCTCGATGGCGAATCCCGCCGGGGCGCCGCCGCTGGCGGGCGGCTGCCAGTCGAAGCGCACGTTCCGGCCTTGCGCCAACACGGTCAGGTTGGACGGCGTGCCAGGCAGCCCCGCTACGCTCAACCACTGATCCGCGAACAGCAGGTATTGCACGTTCGCGAGGGCATCGACGCCCTCCTGCCCGCTGCGGTCCGACACGAGAACGCCGCTCCCGGGCCTGCCCTGGATCGCGAAGCCGTCGCGACCGCCACGGTAGAACACGGCATTGGTGCCGCTGCCGCCATCGATGTGGTCGTTCCCGGCGCCCCCCGCGACCAGGTCGTCGCCCGCGCCGGCGGTGACGGTGTCGTCTCCGCTGCTGCCAATCACCCAGTCGGCGTACGGAGAGGACGACCGATCGGGGGTGTTCGGCACTATGCGCGCGAAGCGTGGAATCATCGCGTAGGGTGCCCCGAAGAAGACGGGAGCGACGTACGGCGTAGTGCCCGACTCGACCGCCCACCTGAACACCCGCAGCAGATTGGGGAGCGTGATGCGGTCGTTGTAGTCGACAAAGTCGAGCCCGGGCGTGATGGTGCCGGTGCCAAGGTGGTCCATGGTCACCACCGGCATGCCTTGCGCCCTGAGGAAGTCGATCGCGGGGTTGCTGAAGGTGTCCGGTCGCACCGACAGCCCGTAGCCGTTCACCACGCCCGACCCGTTCCACTCGAAGAAGGCGTTCTGGTAGTAGGCAACATCCACGTGCTGGGCCAGATCGGGGAAGTACAGGCGCACGTCCGGGTCGAGATTGGCAGCCACGACGAAGGCCTTGCCATACCGACCCTTCGCATAGGCGCTGATCCACCGGAACAGGTCCGCCGAGGCGGCGCGGAGGACGGCGGGATCCATGATGGGGTAGGCGCTCTTCCAGGGCCAGTAGCCGCCCATCAGGTCGAGCATGATGCCGTCGAAGTGTTCCACGGCCATGTGATCGATCTTCCGCGCCAGTTGCTGCCGCCACGCGTCGGTCCAGTAGGCAGCGACGTAGCTCTTCCACGCCGCGTTGAAGACCGCGACGTCGACGTAGGCGGGCAGGCCGGTCGTACCGGCGTCGATGACCGCGTTGCGGTCCCAATCCCAGGCGGGATCGAACGACGGATCCCACCGGCCCGTGGCCGTGAACTCCATCGCGTTGACGTACGCGAGCACGACCTTGTCGGCGCGGTCGGGCACGTGGGGCTGGAGATCCGGCGGGAGCTGGCCGGATCCCCAGCCGCCCGCGCCGTACACGTAGGCCGCGCCGGTCGTAAGCAGGTCGGTGGGAGCGTCGACCAGTGTGCTCCAGGGCTGGTACGACTCCACGTACGCGCGCGGAGCGCGCACGAGCGTCGCCGAGTCCTTGCTGAATTTGGGGATGCCGTTGAACGTCATCCGGGAGCCGAACGGCACACTGGTCCGCAGGCCGGTGGACCGTTCGACGACCTCGGTGGCGCTGCCCGCAATCGACAGAAGGTACGCCGTGCGGGGCTGGGAGAACGCGTAGTCGCCCGCGAGCCGGGCGACCGGGTGCGCCACCAACATCGCGGCCACGAGAGCGGTGCCGACGACAACGCGTCCAGGGTGTGTCACGTGAACAATTCGATCTCCGGAAATGCCGGTCCTGTCAACTCGCGCCGCGTGTCCTGGGCGACGCCGATTGCCCTGCGCGCACGTCCCGGCCCGGGGAGAGGGTCGAACTCCTCCCAGTAATGGCACAGAAATGGCGGTGTGTCGAGTGCCGCGCGGTCCCCCTTGAACAGGTTTGTGGAACAATCCGCGCCAGATGGCTCCCCGTAGACTCGTGCTCCCCCACGTTGTGCGGCGTGTTGCTCCTGTTCCGCGAGCAACTCTGGGAGAAACTGCGGTGGCAGGCCGTTGGCAACTCACGCGTTTCTGGTGTTCGTGTGGCTGCCGACCCTCTGGCACATGGATAGGATGAACTGGGTGTCGAACATCTGGGCGGCGTGATCCTGGACCCAGCGCCTCCAGCTGTCTGGTGCGCGTCACGCGGTCCCCTTTCGACTATGATGCGCGCCGTGGCGCACACCCAGGCCCCGCGCGAACTGCCCCGCAAGCGCACGCTCTTTGACGGCGCCGCCCTGCTCGTGGGCGTCGTCGAACCCGCGGATCGAGTGTTGTGCCTGATGAGCGGCACCGGACTCAAGGATCCCGGCGTCGCCAGCCGGCTCGTCTCGCCCGTCGCCACGATTCCCCTGGACCGCCACGCCGTCGCCGGCCGTGTCAACGCCCAAGACGCCGGATCAAGGGGCGCGCAGCGGGTCACTCCGCTGAAAGAGGTATCTCGATGAGACGTCTACTGACCGTTCTGGCCTTCGTCCTCGCGACGCAGATCCTGTTCACGGCGCCGTCTATCTATCCCACCGGCACCACCATCTACGACCCGGCACAAGCGTGGAGCGGGTACACCGTGTTCGACACGCCGAACGAACGGGGCGCCGTCATGATCGACATGAACGGCAACCTGCTCCGGCGCTGGCCGGAAGTGGCGGCCGTCCCGGGCCCGTTCCGTCTACTGCCTGGCGGCGACCTCATCGGCGGATCCGCGCGGCGGCGTCCGCATCAAGAAGCCTTCGCGCTCCTG
>JANORI010000553.1:0-12780 GCA_031415235.1 Acidobacteriota bacterium
GGTTTGCAGGACGCCCGCCAGCGACTCAGGGGCTCGCACGCTGGCGGACCGCGCATCCCAGCCGCGTCGGCGTCGCAACCCGCCCCTACGAGACGTGACCATGTCGCTGGAAGACCGTTTTCGCCAAGCCTTCGATGACGCGATGGCCGAGGTCCGCACCCGGCTCGAGGCGCAGTTCACGTCCACGCTGACCGACGTGCGCGCGGAGGCCGACCGCGACAAGGCCGAGGCCCTGGCCGCTCTGGATGCTGCCAAAGCCGCAGAGCTGGTGGCGGCCGACCAGGCCAAGGTCGCAGCCCTCGAGGCGCTCGAGGCCGTCAAGGCCGCTGAGCTCGCTGCCGCCTCCGCTGCCGCCGACGAGGCCAGGGAAGCAGCGCTCGCCGACGCGAAGGGCAGCCTTTCTTCCGAACTGATGTTGGCATTCCAGTCCGAGAAGGACGGGCTCGAGTCGAGCCACGCTACGCTGTTGTCCCAGCTGCGCGAGGCCGCCGACGGCGAGCTCATCCAGCTGCGCGACGCAGCCGCGACCACAGCGATGCGCCTGCGCGAGGCCGCCGACTCGGCTCTGGCGGCGGCCAGCGCGGAGCTGCAGCAGGCCCAGATTGAGGCTGCGCGCCAACGCGAGGAACTCGAGGCCGCGCTGACGCAGACGAAACACGGTGGCAACCTCGAGGTCGAGCAGGCCAAGGCGGATGCCGAGGCCGAGCTCGTACGCGTCCGTGCGCAGTACGAGACGGCACTCGCGACCGTGCGCGCCGAAGCGCAGGAGGCAGCCGCGGCGTTCAGTGAGGCGGCAGAGGCGCAGGTCACCGCGGCGGTCCGCTTGCTCGACGCGGTGCGCGCACTCGACGGCGCGACCTCGCTCACCGAGGTGCTCGATGCCCTCACCTTCTCGGCGGCCAAGGAGGCCGGGCGCGCGGCGATTCTCGTGGTGAAGGGCGACCGACTCCTCGGCTGGCGCACCACGGGATTCGGCGCGCTCGACAGCGAACCGCGGTCCATCGAATCGAGCACGGCCGATGTCGGCGCCCTGGCCGCCGCCGTGAATACGGGTCGTCCGGCCGTGGTCGGCAGCGGCTCGGTGCTTGCCGCGCCGGCGTTCAGCCAGCTCCCGCCCGACCGTCCGGGCCTGGCGGTGCCGCTGCTGGTGGCCGGCCGTCCCGTGGCGGTGCTCTATGCCGACACCGGGGAAGCGACGCCGTCCTCCTCGGCCTGGACGTCGCCGGTCGACGTGCTGGTGCGCCACGCGGGTCGTTGCCTCGAAGCAATGGCCGTGTCGCGCGGAGCGCATGCCCGAGCCACAGCTGTGCGCGTCGGAACGCCCGCATGACCGAGCGGGACTGGGGCGCCGCGAGGCCTCATCGACGGGGCGCGCTCCTCGGGATCGCGGTAGCGTTCGCACTCCTGTTCGACAGCACAGTCCGCCTGGCGGGGCAGCAGCCTGGCGCCGCGGCGGATGTGGTGCTGAGTCCCACCCGGCACGACCCGGTGCCGGTACAGGCTGCGGCCTACTATCTGGCACCTGCACCTGCGTCGGCCCTCACGCCCGTCCTGCGAGATTTCGCACGGGCGGTAATGCTCGTGGACGACGGCGGTGACGTTGCGTCGGCAGGCTTGCTGATGGGGCCCGCGGCACTGGCGGCGACGCCGCTGGCCGCGCACGTGCGGTACTACCGCGGCCTCGTCGCTCTTCGGCAGGGCCGTCTCGACGAAGCGGCCACGATCTTCACGGCCGTCGCCGCGTCGCCCGATCGGACCTTCGTGGCGGATCAGGCGCTCGTGCGATTGGCCGAGGCTCACGAACAGCGCGGGCGGTATGGCGTGGCCGCCGAGGCTTACGCGCGGGCGGTCAAGGCCGCGCCGGCCGATGTCGACCGGCTCGCCCATCGCTGGGGCGTGGCCCTGGAACGCGCGGGCGACGTGGCCGGGTCGGTGGCGGCGCATCGCCGCGTGTACTACGACTTCCCGCTGTCGCCCGACGCGGATGAGTCGGGCAACGTATTGCAGCGCCTCTCAGCGCAGGTGCCGCCGCTCGAGACCGCGGTGGCGAAGGAGAAGGCACGGGGCGACGTGCTGTACGGTGCCCGTCGCTGGGTGCCCGCACGCGAGGCGTACCTGAGGGTGTTCACGGGCACGGCGTCTGGTGCCGATCGCGATCAGGCTGCGGTCCGCATGGGCGCCGTCGATGTGCAGCTCAAGCAATATCGTTCGGCGGTGGACCGGCTGCGTCCGCTTGCCGCAGCGGGCCCGCATCAGGCCGAGGCCCACCTGCACCTGGCCGTGGCCGCCCGCGGGCTGGGAAATGATGACGACTACGTGCAGACGGTGCGTACGCTCGCGACGACCCACCCGCGGAGCCCGTACGCCGAAGAGGCGCTGAACGGACTGGCGACGTGGTTCGTCTTGCGTGACGACGATCAGGCCGCAGCCGAGGTGTTCGTACAGATGGTGCGGCAGTTTCCGGCGGGCCGCTTTGCCGAGCGCGCGGCGTGGAAGGCGGGGTGGTGGGCGTATCGCCACGGCGACATGGCCGCCGCGGTGGCGCACTTCGAGACCGGCGCCGCCAACTTCCCGCGCTCCGACTTTCGACCGCCGTGGCTCTACTGGAGCGCGCGGGCCAAAGAGCACGTCGGCGACGCCGCGGGCGCCGCGGCGCGTCTCACGTTGACCGCCACCGACTACCACAACAGCTACTACGGTCGCCTCGCGCTGGCGCGTCTCGGAACGGCGGGCAGCGCCGTGCCGCCGAGCGTGGTCGAGAGTCCCACGGCGCGGGTCACGCCGCCGCCCACCGAGCGGCAGATCGGCCTGCTGCTGTCGCTGGGCCTGAACGACCTGGCGATCTCGGAAGCACAGTTTGCCCGGCGTGCCTTCGGTGACTCGCCGGCGCTCGTGGCGACCACGGCACTCGCGCAGTATCGGGCGGGACGGCTGCGACCAGGCATCAACGCCATGAAGCGCGCGTATCCGCAATACCTGGCGGCCGGCGGCGAGGGGTTGCCGGCCGAAGTGCTGCGTGTGCTGTTTCCGCTCGACCATTGGCCGCTGCTCGAATCGCTCGCGAAGGCGCAGGGTATCGATCCGTATCTCATCGCCGCGCTGGCGGCGCAGGAATCCACCTTCGACGCCGGGATCAGGTCGTCGGCCGGAGCCATTGGGCTGATGCAGATCATGCCGGCGACCGGCCGTGGGTTCGCGCGCCGGATGGGCATCAAGCCGTTCTCGACGGACCGCCTCACCGAACCCGAGATCAACGCGTCGATTGGCACGAAGTACTTCGCGGATCTGATGCAGCAGTTCGGCGGGGCGGCCTATGCGCTCGCGGGCTACAACGCCGGCGAACATCGCGTGGTGCGGTGGCGGGCCGAGCGTCCGGGTCTTCCCGTAGAGGAGTGGATCGACGACATCCCCTTCCCCGAGACGCAGAACTATGTGAAGCGCATCCTCGGCACCGCCGAAGACTATCGGCGGCTGTACGGCGGCGGCGGCGTGCTCGTGCTAGGCGCAGTACCGGCACCGGCAAGGGCGACGGCCGCCACCGCGTCAACGCCCGGCGCGCCAGCGAAGAAGGGCACGCGCGCGCCAGCCAAGAAGGCGCCTGCGCGCAAGACTCCAGTCCGTCGCCAGCCTGGCGCCGAGCGCTAGCGCCGGTCTGCGCCGGCGCGCCCCTCGTCGCGGTCTGCACGCGCCTCGCGCTTGACGCGGAACACGCGCGCCGTGTCATCGGCCAGCACGCGTTCCAGCCACGGCAGGGCGTCGAGTCCGTCGATGGCAGCCTCATCGAACGACGCGCGCAACGGCGCCAGATGGAACACGACGTGGGTGATGCCGAGCGTGCGGATGCGCGCCTGCGCCAGCTCGCTCGGAAACGTCACCAGGTCGGCGATGCGATCGGCATAGCCCGATGTGTAGAGCCCGCTGTACCCGGCCACCATTGGCCGGAAGTGCTCGGTCTGGGCCAACAAATATGGCGCGTTCAAGTTGAACTGACGCGCCGGAAACATCGGGATTTCCAGCAGCACCGCGCCGGGCAGGGTCGCGATCTGGCGGTAGATGGCGGGCACGGCCGGCGTCGGGGTAAAGGCCATTGGCGCGCGCAGCGCTTCCAAGGTCACGACGAGCGGCGCCACGACGGCGATTGCCAGACGCGTGCCCGCTGAGCCGCGGGCGCGCAGCGCGGCCACGCCGAAACCCGCCAGCACGGCTAGCGCGGTCAGGGTCAAGATGCCCCAGCGCGCGGCCACGCGCGTGGCCTGCAGCAGCGGCACCACGAGGTACAGCGACTCGTAGAAGGGGAGCGCCGGCCCAAACGACATGGCGAGGCCTAGCACGCCGATGGCCACGCACATGCGCGCGCGGCCGCGGTCGGCGCCCTGAGCGCGCAGGCCAACGAGGGCCAGCAGGGTCACGGCGACGCCGGGGAAGAGCACGGCCGACTGCGGAAAGAACCGGGCGCTCCACAGCGCGTAGTGCAGCCGTCCGCCGGTGGCCAGATAGTCGCGCCAGGTGGCGCCGTACCGCGCCGTTTCCTCGAGCGACCGGACGATGCCGAATTCACGGCTCACCGCCAGGTACTGCCAGAGCACGGGCGCCAGCAGCGCCATGCTGAGGCCGATACCGAGCAGGGCTACTGCCAGCGTGCGTCCAGGGGCGGAGCGCCAGTCGCAGCGACGCGCCGCCAAGGCCACCACGGTGGCGCCGGCCACAAACGCGAGCTGGTAGATCGAGACGAGGCCTACGAGCGCAATGGCCACGCCGAGCAACATGCCGTCCCGTCGCCGCGCGTCACGCGCCACGCGGTCCACGGCATACAGCACGAGCGGCACGAACTCGGCGTGCAAGGCTTGTAGATGCGCGAAGCGAGTCAGCAGGTGGGCATTGAACGCAAACGCCATCCCGGCCACGGCCCCGGCCACCGGATCGCCCGTCCAGCCGGTTACCAGGCTCCACATGGCCCATGCGCTCAAGGCGAAGCCAGCCATCGCGATCAGGTTGTAGATCGTCGCGGCCGAGAGGCCCGCGGCCTGCAGGGGGATGGCCATGGCTCCAGGCACGAGGAGCGGCTCCGAATAGGCCAGCGTACGGCGCTCGGGGTGGAACATCGGCGCGTCGAAGACCGAGAGCGGCGCGCGCGGCAACTCGTGCGCCACCCACGACACGATCCAGGTCGTCAGGGCGGTATCGGCGTTGTCGAGCCGCGAGAGCCCGGCAGGGTTCGACGCCAGCGGCCAGGTATGCAGCACCGTCAGCAACACGGCGCCGATGAGCGCGAGGCCATGGCGGTGGGTCATGGCGTGTCCCGCACGATCGCGTACAGCCGGTCGTCGCCTTCGCGTGCGAGCAGCCGCACGCGTCCGGTGGCGTCGAGTTGCGCGATGGCCTCGGCTGAGAGGGCGCGTCCGTGCACGACCAAGTGCGTGGCGCCAAGATAGCCCAGTTCCTGCACGGCCGAGGCCGACGGCAGCCGGCCTGCCACCGCCGCGTGCAGCCGGTAGCTCGCAGGCACGAAGCCGCTATAGCCGTTCATCATGGACTGGAAGTGCTCGGTCGACGCGAGCACGTACGGCCCATTGGCCTGGATCGTGTCGGGTGTCGGGAACGGCATCTCGACGAGCACGGCGTCAGTCAGGGCCGCCACATGCCGGTAGATGGCCGGGATGCCGTCGAAATGCGTGAAGCTCATGGGTGCCCGGCTGGCCTCGACCGACACCAGCAGGGCCGCGACGACGGCGATACTGGTGGCGTGCGCCGGCCAGCGATGCTCCAGCCGTCGGACACCCGCGCCGGCCAATACCGCCAGCGCCAGCAGCCACAGCCACCCGAAACGTACGACCGCGCGAATGCCCTGCAGGATCGTGACGTGATCGTACAGCCAGCGGTACCCGGGCAGCGCCGCGCCGAACGACAGCGCCATGGCGACACACGCCAGCACCACCATGGCCCGCAGACGTGGATCGCGCCAAGCCGGCGCAGTACTTAGGGCATAGATGGTGAGGGCCAGCACCGTGAGCCCTGGGAAGAGGGGAGTGCTGTTCGGGAAGAAGCGGTGACTCCAGAGCGTGTAGTGCAGACGTCCGCCGGTGGCCACGTAGTCGCGCCAGTGGCCGGAGTAGTAGGCGACCTCGTCGTACGGCCGCGTGAGTCCCTGCGCCCTGCTGGCGTGGTAGTACGGCAGCAGGAACGGCAGCAGCACGAGCCCGCACACGGCCGCCGCGCCGCCGACAATCCCCCATCGCCGCAGCGCGCCGGCACCCAGCCACGCCCTGGGCGAGGCGGCCGCGACCGCCGCCATCGCGATCGCGGTCATCACCAGCAGATAGTTGGACGTCAGCGACTGCAGCGCGCAGGCTGTCGCGAGCAGGGCGGCGGCGCGCCACGTCGGTCGCGCCATAAGGACGTGCAGGGCCGCGAGGGCGAACGGCAGGAACTCCACGTGCAGCGCCTGCATGTGGCCAAAGCGTACCAACGTGTGGGCGTTGAAGGCGTAGGCGAGCCCGGCGACGGTGCCCGCGCCCACACTGCCCGTCCAGCGTTCGGCCACGACGGCCATCGCCAACCCGCTCAACGTGAAGCCGGTGAGCGCGAGGAGGTTGTACACGGTCACCGCCGACAGCCCCAACGCGAAGAACGGAATGCTCATGGCGCCCTGCACCACCATGTGCTCTGAAAATGCCAGCGTGCGGGGTTCAGGAAAGAAGATGTTGGCGTCGAACAGGTGCAGAGGCGCCGCGGCGAGTTGATGGGCCACCCACGACAGGATCCACGCGTTCAGCGCCGTGTCGGCGTTGTCCATGCGCGACCACGTGCCCAGTCCGCTCGCCAGCGGCCACGTGTGGGCCACGGCGGCTGCGGCAAACAGCGCTAGTTGGGCCAGTCGATGATTTCGTAGAGCCACACGTCGTCCTGCCGCACCAGCGGCCGAAGGTATCGTTCGTACTCCTGCAACCTCGTGAGCAATTTCTCGCGGCTGCGGCGGTCGTAGCCATTCAGGTGGAAGACCGTGTACCGGGCATTGAGCCTGCCGAGGATGGCGAACGACTCGCGCGTCGGAAACGAACTGAGTGGCACGACGTTCGCGCGCCATACCGCCGGGATATGGTCACTGTAGCCGTTGATGAGCGGCTGCCAGTGTGCGGTCGAGCCCAGCATGTAGATGGCGTGTCGCGGAAAATCCGGGCGCTGGTAGAAATAGGGAAACTCCGCCACGGCACCGCGGGGCAGCTGCGCCAGCCTCCGATAGGCTTCAGGCACCGGCGGCGCGTCGCGCAGCGCGGTCAGCGGCACGCCGTTCAGTTCGAGGGCCGCCAGCAGCACGAGTGCCGTGGTCCAGGCCGCCGGGCGCGTGCGCGAGCGCAGCCACGGGCCGAGCACGGCGCTCGCAAGCACCGTGAACGCCAGGGCCACCATCACGCCCATGCGGCCCGGCGCCCGCAGGAACGAGAACACTGGTACCGTCTTGAAGAAGGCGGTGTAGAGCCCCGCGTCGGGACCAAAGGACGCCCAGAACGCGATTGCCGCGATCAGCCCGTAAAAAATCGCCACGTCCCGGGCGAGCCCCGACGCTGGCATCGCGGGCGGCGGGGTCGCCACCGCGGGACGCGTGAGCGCCCGCCACGCACCGGTCACGCCCAGCGCGGTGAGCACGATGCCAGGGAAGAGCACTTCCGAAAAGCCTTCGATCGCTGGCAACCACCAGCGATGCGCCCATGCCGAAGAGGCGAGCCAGGCGCCGAGGTTGGCGCTGTAGGGACGCGCGTCATCGAGCGTGCGCGCGAAGCCGTCCTGCTGCACCTCCAGGTAGGGCAGGAAGAACGGCGCCGTGAGGCCTACGGCGATGGCGGCCGCCAGCGCAACGAGACGCCAGTACCTCGGCGAGCGCCACAACCGGCGTGACACGGCGAAGCACACGCTACCCAGGCCCACCATGAACCCGGCGAAGATGCCGTAGTAGGCGCACGAGAGCGCCTGCACCCACAGTACGAGGCCCAACGTGACGGCCCGCAGCGCCGTGGGGCTATCGACGAGCCGATGGAATGCCAGCAGAGAGAACGGCAGCCCGAAGGTCATGAGCAGCTGAATGTGGGCCGTGCGCGCGAAGATATACGGGCAAAATGCGAACAGCACCGCTCCCACTGCCGCAGCCTCGCGGCTGGTCGACAGGTATCGCACCAGGTAGTACGCGCCCGCCGCCGCCATGACGAACGCAAACACGACCACCGAGTTGTGTGCCAGATAAGGATTGCCGGTGAGGCCCCACGCCGGCAGCGCGATGACGCCGGCGCCGATGTTGGCTTCCGAGTAGGCGAGCGTCCCTCGAGCGGGGTAGAAGATGTTCGCGTCGAATAGCCGGCTCGGGCGCACGATGAGGGCGTCGGCCACCCACGCGACGTTCCAGATGCTGAGCTGTCCGTCGCCGGTATTCACCCGCCCGATGCGATCGATCTTCGGCATGAGCGGATAGGTGAGCGCCGCAGTGAGCAGCAGCGCACTGAAGAGGACGGCCGCTGCTTCAGCGAGCCCGCGGTGGCGCATACGTGTCGTATGGTACCATGACGCCGCCACCTGGGATGATGGCGCCGTCGGCATGGACCGCCTCCTCGAACTCACCCACCGCGCCGAACGCTCCCACTTCTGGTTCCGGGGCTTCCGACGCTTTGTCGGGCCCTGGCTCTTTGCCGCGGCGCGGGGGCGCCGCGATCTACGGTTGCTCGATTGCGGCTGCGGCACGGGCGCGAACCTCGCGCTGCTGTCGCGCCACGGTCAGGCCGTCGGTTTCGACCTGACGTTCCGGGGGCTCGAGTTCGCGCGGGCGAACGGCCTCACGCGCGTGGCGCGGGCGAGTATCGGCGCCATTCCGTTTCCGGATGCCGCCTTCGACGTCGTCACTTCGTTCGACGTGCTCTACGGTCTGCCCGACGAGGTCGAGACCGCGGCTGCGCGCGAACTCGCTCGCGTCGTCAAGCCCGGCGGCGCCGTGCTCATCACCGTCGCGGCGTTCGAGGCCCTGCGCGGCGGCCACGGATCTCTCGGCCAGGAAGTACGCCGCTACACCATCGGCAGCCTCACCACACTCCTGCGGGGCGCCGGCCTCGAGATCGAACGTGCGTCGTACACCCACGCCACGTTGTTCCCGATCCTGTTCACCGTGCGCAGTTGGCAGCGCTGGCGCGGCGGTGGCCGTGCGGCGGTGAGTGAGACCGAGATCGGCGTGCCGTCGGCGCCGGTGAACGCCGTGCTGTCGGCGGCGCTCACCGTGGAGTCGTGGCTGCTGCGCGGCGTGAACATGCCCGTCGGCAGTTCCGTCATCTGCCTGGCGAGAAAGCCTCGGTGAGTCGAGGGCGCGGCTCGACCGGGCCTCTCATCGGCCGATTGGCCGTCGGCGCACTCATCGGAGCCACCGCGTGGATCTCGCAGGGCGTGATCGCCCTCGTGGAACCCGACCACGTGACGCGCGTAGGCGCGCTCCCCGGATGGTCATGGTTGGCGGCGTGCGTGGCGGGTGGCGCCGCCCTCGTCGCAGTGAGCAGGCCCGCTCCATTGGCGTGGCCGCCACTGCTGCTGCTCGGACTGCTTTGGCTGCCGTGGCTACCGGGTCGGATACCCGGGGTCTTCCTGATGTGGGAAGGCCCGCTCGAATCGGGCGTGTGGCTCGGCGTGGCCGGCGGTGTCGTGTGGCTCAGTCGCGACCGGCTGTGGTCGAGACCGTGGCCGGCAGTGTCGGTCGCGCGGGCGCCGGTCGTGGCCGGGCTGCTCTCGGCATTGGTCTTTGCAGGATCGTGGGCGCTGGTACGAGGGCGCCTGCCGTCGGGCGACGAGCCTCACTATCTGGTCATCACGCAGAGTCTCTTGAACGACGGCGACCTGCGGATCGAGAACAACCATCGCGACGCGCAGTACCTGGCGTATGCCGACCGCGCGCTCGCGCCCGACTTTCTGCAGCGTGGTACCGACGGTCAGATCTACTCGGTTCACGCGCCCGGCACGGCGGCGGTGGTGGCGCCCGCGTTCATCGTGGCCGGGTATCCGGGCGCCGTGCTCACGGTGATCGTGTTGACGGCGGCCGGCATGGCGCTGGTCTGGCAGGCCGCGTTTCTGCTTTCCGGCATGCCAGGGGCCGCGTGGGTTGGGTGGCTGGCGGTAACGACGGCCGCGCCGGTCGCACTCCACGGCTTTGCCATCTTCCCCGACCCGCTTGGGGCCGCGGCCGCGATGGTGGCAGTCCTCGCACTCGTGCAGTTGGAGGTCTCTCCGGCATTCGTGCACGGCGGCTGGCGCTGGCTCGGCACTGGCGCCGCCCTCGCCACGCTGCCGTGGCTGCACACCCGGTTTGCCGTGGTGGCCGGTGTGTTGGGACTGGCCCTGGTGCTGCGTCTGATACGGCGTCCGGAGGGGAGGCGCGACATCGCTCGCCTGCTGGCCGTACCGGCCGTCTCGGCCGCCGGGTGGTTCACGTACTTCTGGCTCATCTACGGCACGCTCGATCCCACGGCACCCTACGGCCCGCGGCGCGAGGGCGGTCTGGCGTTCGTGCCGGGTGGGCTCATCGGCCTCGTCGCGGACCAGCAGTTCGGCGTCGGTCCAAACGCGCCCGTATCGGTCGCGGCACTAGTCGCGGTGGTGTTGCTCACGCGCCGCCGCCCACGCTTGGCGGGCGAGCTGCTGCTCACCGTGCTGCCGTACCTGATGGTGGCGGCCAGCTATCCGATGTGGTGGGGCGGCGAGAGTGCCCCGGCCCGATTCGCGGTGGCCGTCCTGCCGCTGCTGGCCCTGCCGCTCGCGTGGGCCTGGAGCGTCGCCGGGTCGGCAAGCCGCGCCGCGATCGGCACATTGCTGGCCGGGTCGACGGCGGTGACGGCGGTGCTGGTCGGCGTCGACCACGGCGCGTTCATGCGCAATGACCGCGACGGCTATTCGTTGGTGCTCGACTGGTTGTCCCGCACCGTCGACCTCACGCTCGCGCTCCCGAGCGTGCACCGCGATGGGGCGACCACGGCGCTTGCCGACTTCGTGGTGTGGGTGGCGGCTGGGACGCTCGTCGCCGCGGTCGCCGCATTGTTCGCGCGCCGCGTCCGGCCACCGGCGGCGCGCTGGGCCGCGTGGGGTGCGATGCCGGCGGGGGTCATGTTGGCCACGACCGTTACCTGGGCCGGACGCGATCGCGGCGTGCTCACTCCGTCCACCTCGCAGATGCGGTTCCTGCAGCGATGGTCTCCTGCTCACGCGCCGCTTGCGGTGCAGCTCTCGCCGATGCGCGTGGTGACGGCAGACGAGGTACCGCGACGGCTTGGCCCGGGTACGAGCATGCGGGGTCCGGTGCCGCTGCCCGACGGGCCGCTGCTGCAGATTCCTGCAGTGCCGGCAGGGGACTACGAGGTGTTCGTGGAGGGGCGCTCGCAGTTGTCAGGCACGGTCGTCGTACGGCTCGGCCGTCAGGATGTGCCCATGGAGACGTGGACGCTCGACCGCCATCCTGCCGGATTCACCGGCTTCGTCCTGCACTTGCCGGTGGCCGCCCACTCGATCACCGTGTCGGGCGACGAGGCGGCGCGCGCGTCGGTCCGGCGCATGACCTTGAAGCCGCTGGGCCTCGTGCCGCGCGACCGATCCGCGACCGCGCTTCGCGCCGGCCGCTACGGCCGGGCGGTCGTGTTTGCGCTCGACGACCGCGCGTATCTCGAACCCGGGGCGCTGTGGGTGAGGGGCGAGACCGCCGCGTCACTGGTGGTGCAGGGCGATGCCGGCATGCGACCGGTGGCGCGCGTGCGCGCCGGCCTCGTCGACAACGTCGTCACGCTGTCGGCCGGCACCTGGCGCGTGGTCCTGCCGGTCGCGAAAGACCAGAGCATCGACGTACCGCTGCCCGACGAAGCGCTGGCACCGGCGGTGCTCTCGATTGCCAGCGCGCAGGGGTTCAGACCGTCGGAACACACGCCTGGCAATGAGGACGTGCGGTGGCTCGGCGTCTACGTGACGTGGCCTGACGGCGTGGCCGCCGCGGCGCCGCCGCGCTAGAAGCGCACCGTGCCGCCGAAGTACAGGCCTTTGAAGGTCAGCGCCCCGGAATCCAGATCCACGAGGTACGAGACGTTGATGCGGCGGAAGCCCGCCTGCACGCCGACATTCTTGTGCGGGTTGAAGGTGGCGTGGACGTCGAAGTCGATGTACCGGCCTTCGACGTCCTCTGACAAGTTGTCGGGCACCTTCACGTAACTCAGCTCGGCGTTCAGGGCAATATTCTTCGCGGCATACACGCGCGCCACGGCGCCAATGGTCGGCAGCGGGGCAACCGCCTTGGTGAACTCGTCGCCAATCGGGCTGTTGAGGCCGACGTTCACGTCGGTGTACTTCACATCGAAGAGCACGCCGAGGAAGCCGCGCTCGCGATACAGGAAGTCGTACTCGTAGCCGAAGCGCCACGCCTTGAACTGCGCCGTGGTCGCCACGGGCAGGCCCACGCGGTAGCGCAGGCCGTTGAACACGAACTCCCGCTTGACCTGACTCTCGGCATCGTAGGTCATCGGCAGGTAGTTGATGCGGAAGCGATGCTTCTTCGCGGGCCGCAGCACGATGCGCAGATCTTTCAGCGTCTGCTTTTCGATGCCCAGGTCGTACACGAGGTCCACGTCGGTGCCCAGGATGCCGAGCGCTTCGCTGTTCACGATGGCGGTCGGCGTGGGATTCCAGAAGTTGTACGACACTTCGATGTTGTATTTCTCGCCCACCATCTCGGAGGCGCCTGGCACCTGGAATTGCGCGTGTGCAGCGGTGGCAGCGAGACCG
>JANORI010000554.1:0-2262 GCA_031415235.1 Acidobacteriota bacterium
GTCGAGCGGTCCTTTGGCGTTGCCGCGCCCGCCGAGCGAATGACAGAGGGCACACTTCTGGGTGGCATACACTGCCGCCCCCGCGTCCTGGGCCTGCGCCTGAGCAGCCACGGCGGTCGAGAGCAGAGCCAGCACCACCCCACGAAGTCGAGTTACAGCGGTCATCGTCGAGCGCCTCCCAGCCTCGCCAACGTCGCTTGCAAAGACCTCGCCGGCGGTAGATAACAAGAAATTCAGGTCGAGTGGCGCGATTAGCCGGGGAATATTCCGGGTACGCGACGAACTTACCAGCATTCGCTGGAGTCGATTGTCGCATACAGCGGCGAGGTTCCCGTGACCAGGCACGCGGGGTGCTCGCGTGAAGGATCCGGCGCGGCGCAAAGCGCTCGAAGAGGCAGCCCAGCAGCCCGAGGCAGACCCAGCTCGGGGTCGAGTGCGCGTTTCACGTCTCGGTCGGTGAGCACACCGACCGAGCGCCCCTTCCGCACGACCGGAAGATCGTGAATGCCGTGGCCGACCATCAGGCTGCGGGCCTGCCTGAGCGGCGCGTCTTCGTCGATCACCCACAGGTGACACGTCATCACATCGCCGATGGTCAGTGGCTTGGTCATGGCTGCCTGGTAGGTGGCGTCAGGGAGTGACGAACTCGTGCTCAGGGTGCCGCACGGTCAAAACCGGGCAAGGCGCCTTACGCACGACGTTCTCGGCGACGCTGCCGATGAGCAAGTGCGCGATGGCGCCGCGGCCGTGGGTGCCCATCACGATCAGGTCGATGGGCTCCCGCGCGGCATAGTTGAGAATCGTGAGGAACGGCGGGCCCATCTCGGTGACCACACACGCGCAATACCTCTCGCGATCGGCCTCGCTCAGCATCTTGGCCATTTCGAGATCCGACTCGCGCCGCGCGACCTGCTCGAAGTCGGCCATCGACACAGCGTAGATCTCGGCGGCCCAGGGCTGTTCGAACGGGCTCTGAATCGCATGCAGCAGATGGATGCAGGCCCCGAACCTGTCGGCCAGGGCCGTCGCATACCGCAACGCGACGTGTGACGACTCGCTGAAGTCGGTCGGGACCAGGATGTGCTCGAGGGCGATGTGACTCATGGCGATAGCCTTGGTCGACCGCTACACCGTCACCGGCAACGCGGCCAAGCGCCGGTGATCCTTGGCGTGGGCATGGACCGCCAGCACCGGGCAGGGGGCACGGCGAATCACGTCGTTGGTCGTGGATCCAAACGCCATCAGGTCGATGGCGCCGCGCCCGCGCACGCCCATGACGATGACATCGGCGCCGTGACCCTTGGCGTTCTCGAGGATGCGCTCGCTGGCCTTGCCAAACCCCACGACTTCTTCGACCGCGCACCACTCGCGCACTTCCGGCGTGACGGCTGCCTGAAGGACGGCCTTGGCATGCGCTTCGCCAGTGCGGCGAAAGTCCTCGGCGTCGAGCGAGCCGTACTCGCCAGCAGCAGGCACGGGCTCAACGACGCACAGCAGCGTCAGACGTCCGTCGGTGTCCCGGGCCAGCGACACGGCGTAGCTCACTGCGTCAGCCGACGATGCCGACCCGTCGATTGGGCACAGAATCTTCGAGAAGCGCGCGTCGCAGCCGGTGCCTGCTCCTGCCGGCACGACCATCACGGGACACTGCGCCTTGCGCATCACCTTCTCGGCGACTGAACCGAGGAGGAGATGTTCGAAACCGCCGCGGCCGTGCGTGCCGAGCACGATGAGGTCCGAGTGCTCGCGGTCGGCCACGTCGAGTACTTCGCGAGCCGGGTAGCCACCGCGAATCGACGCGTCGGCCGGTACGCCGGCAGCGCGGGCCCGGTCGCGCGCGGCGGCCAGGTCGTGTTCCGCCTGCTGGCGCTGGTCCTCGAACAGCCGGATGTCTACAGGAATCTCCCCATACGGTGACATCAGGGGCGTTGGCGGATCGACATGCAAGAGATGCAGCGAGGCGCCGTAGCGGCTGGCGAGCGACGTGGCGTACGCTTCGGCCTTGGTCGAGGCCTCGGAGAAGTCGGTCGGGCAGAGAATGCGAGTCAGTGTCAGCATGAGCCGATCTCCTTGGCCGCGGCGACGACCGCGGCGACGCGGTCCAGATCCAAGGGCTTGGCGAGCAGGTCACGAACGCCCAGCCGGCGCGCCTGCTGGAGCGCCTCGCTGGCCCAGTAGGCGGTCATCATCACCACCGCCACGTCGGGCCGGCTGCGGCGAATCTCTTCCAGTATTGTGAGACCGGTCATGTCCGGCAGCTTC
>JANORI010000555.1:0-3051 GCA_031415235.1 Acidobacteriota bacterium
AAGTTGTTGTAGGTGGTGACGTCGCGATACGAGTTCATCTTCTCGTCGGTATCGAACGTGCTCTTCTTCAGGCTGGCCAGCTTCTGCGCGCCCGGATTCTGGCCGGCGGCCGGGTTGGGGGACAGCACGCCGGTCGCGAGGGCGGCCGCAGTGGCACCGGCGGCGCCGATGAATTCCCGCCGTCTGAGATATAGCTCGCGGGGGGTTACCTCGGACTCGCGAAGATCGGGCGCCTGCTTGATCAACATGTCGTGAACCTCAGGGTGATGTCGAGCCTCGATCATACCTTCGTGGCGGCCTGGGCGGGCGTCAACAACTCCTGCCTGAGATGTTCACGGGGTCCCCACCGTTTCAGCGGCCACCGGCCAACTCCGACGGTGCCCGTCAGTGGCTGGGTAAACACCGGCGACCGCCAGAATATTCCGGGACCGCCCCTCTGGCGCGTCAGGCTGCGGATCAGCGCGACGAAGATCAGCACGACGCGGCAGACATCCCTGTGCCGGCCATAGTACCGTCTGCCCATGGCGATGCGCGATGCCGCTCCGCTGCTCTCCCTACTCGCGCATGAGTTGCGCGCGCCAGCCGGCGTGATTGGCGGCTACCTGACGCTCCTCGACAAGGTAGAGGCGGGGCTCGGCCCTGAGCAGCAGGCGGCGCTCGCGGGCGGCCGTCGGGCGCAGCAGCGGTTGGTCGAGATCCTCGACGAGGTGAGCCAGTTGGTCGACGCGTGGAGGGCCGAGGTCGTTGCGGCCGGGGCGGTGGACCTCGTGCCGCTCGTCAAGGACGTGCGAGCCGCGGCCAAGGCGCGCGATGTCACCCTCACAATCGAGGCGCCCGTCGAAGCAGCCGCTCAGGCGCGCGCGTCCCATGGGGCCGTCGTTGACGGCGTCGTGTCGGTGGCCGCTGCCGTCGCGCGCGAACACGGCGTCGGCGTGCACCTCACAGTGCACCTCGCCCAGGGGCACAGCGGCGGCAACACCTCCGGCGGCGGTGCGGCCGACCAGAGCCTGACGTGGCAGATTCGCGCGGAAGGCGCGGGCGCCGGGACGCACGCGGCCACGGTGGAGCGCTCGCCCTTCAACCTCTGGCGTCCGGGCCTGGGCCTGGGCCTGGTGGTGGCCGCCACGACCCTCGCCCGCGCCGGTGCGCGACTCGACGAGGTGCTCGTCGAGGGCCAGCGTGTTGGCGTTGACGTCACATTCGGCGCAGGTCCCTCGCCCGGGCCCACGCCATCCGCCTGAGCACCCGCATCAACGCACCTCGCGCCAGGCCCGTCCCTGCGCGATCTGTCGGCGGAAGCAGCGGTCGGCTCGCGAGAACGCCTCGCGCTCGGAGCCCCCAGACACGGGACGCAGCAGCTCCGCATCCGACGGACACGACACGCGCGCGCCTGGTGGCGGCATCGGCGCTGACGGCGAGGAGAAGAAGATCGACGCGCCTTCGCGCACCCAGGCCGGGCGCCTGCGCAGCTGCGCGTCGAGCACGACATGCGCCACTTCCTGCCGGAGCGTGGATTCGAGCGTGCCGCGACGGCGCAGTTCGCTGAGCGGCAGCACGTCGATGGACGCGTCGACCGTCGAGGCCGCCACCCACCATGGCTGGCCGGTCGCACGGCCGAACGCCTCGATTGTGGGATGCACCGTGATCGCGATCGACTCCGGCGTCGGCACGCCGGCGCGCGCCGCCACGTCGTCGCGCGTGCGCCGCGACAGCTCCAGCACGAACGCGCGTTCGCGCTCGTCGTTCGGCGACATCACGAGCGTGATGTCACGCCCGGCCAGGGTTTGCGGCGCCACTCGCGGCACCGGCTTCGCCCCGCCGGCCGTCGGTGCCGTGGACGCCGGTGCGCCCAGCTGCGGCTGGGGTGGCGGTCCAATCTGCGGCACCGGCGCGGCGCCTATCTGCGGCCCCGTCGCCGGCCGGCCGGCGGTCGCCACGGTGGTGACAGTGGGCACGGTGCTGTGCGCCAGGTCGCCGAAGTAGGCGCGCAGGATCTGCGTGGCCGACTCGCCACGGGCGGCGCGCTTCCCCGCTCCCACCACGCAGAGACCGACGCCGTGGCCATAGCCCACGCCGGTGAAGCGGTAGCCGTCGCCGGCGCGCGACACGTCGAATGCCGTGCTGCGCACGAGCTGCCAGCCGAGCGTGCGTCCGACGGCCATGCGGAACTCGTACGCCGACACGTTCGGGGGCGCCAACCCCTCGACGGTCAGTCGGCCGGCACGATTCGACGTCGTGCGCGTGGTCACCGACACGTTGGTCAGGCGACGGCCGGTGAGGCCGGCCGCACGCAGCGCGCGTTCCACCTGCACCACGGTGAGATCGCTCGTCCACGACGGCTCGTCGTCACACGCGTCGTCGTGCGCTTGACCCGGCCGGTAGTCGACCGCGCCAGGCCAGACCTCGGATGCCAGCGCGGGGATGCCGCCACAGTGCGCCGAGTAATAAACGAAAGCCGGCTGGCCCTGGTCGAGCAGCACCCGGCCCGCGGTCGCAAGCGCGGCCTCGCGCGCCACCTTCAGCGATGGCCGCATCACCTGGCAATGCGTGCTGTCGCAGAGGTCGTATCCTTCGGCGCGATGCCGATGCCGGTTGGCGAGCGCGAACGTGCGAATCACGATAGCCAGCGCTTCATGAGCCGCCGCGCCTGCCCGCGGCTGTCCTTCACCCGAGATCACCCGCGACACGTAGTCCTCGAGAGGCAACGTGTCGACGCGCACCGTGCCGTTAGGCAGCGCCACGCCGACGCGCACCGTCATCGTGCCGCTGGCGGCTCGCAGCGCGGCATCCGTATCGGACGTGCCCACCGCCGGTACGCTCGCCGGCGGGGCCGACGGGGCCGGAGGAGCCTGTGGCGTCGCCGCGGCGGCTGCTGTCACCCTCGCGGCGGACCGCACCAGGTCCGCGGCGATGGCCGGCGCATCCAGTCCGGTCCCGCTTGGCGCCGCGACGAGCACCGCCCTGGTAGGCCACTCGGGCGGCGCAAACGCCATCACGAGTCCCACGGCGCGACCGCCCGGCAGCGGCGACGTTCCGCCCTTCACAAGCGCG
>JANORI010000556.1:0-7196 GCA_031415235.1 Acidobacteriota bacterium
GCGATGGCCGCACCCAGGGCCGCCGCTGCGATGTAGAGGGACGTGGCCCGCACGCGCTGATCCGGTGGCACGTAGGTCATCACCGCCATCGCCGCGACCGGGAACACGGCGGCCTGCGACGCTCCGAGCAGCACGCGCGTGAGCCACAACGTGGTGACGGCGGGGCCGGCGGCCTCCGGCATCAGGCCCGTGGCGAACGACGCTACGCTGCACCCGAGCAAGGCCAGCATCAGCGCAGTGCGGGCGCCGAAACGCTCGCCGAACATGCCGCCAGGCACCTGGAAGATTGTGTAGGCGAACTGGAAGCCCCAAGCGGTGATGGCGCCCATCGCGGTCATCGTGAGGCCGAGCGCCGGGACCATCCGCTCCTGCGCCACTGCCACGTCGGCGCGGACCAGGTAGGCAACGCAGGTCACCAGGCTCAGGAGGACGACGACCCGCCAGGTGCTGCTCATGTGGGACGCATCGTGGAGACGGATAGCAAACCTTAGCAGGGTCTGGGGATGACAGAATCTCGATTATCGGACCCGTCCCCCCCGGGCACAGCCGCACAAGCAATACGGCGGAAGCCCGGACCCCGCCGAACTACGAAACGGAATCACGAAGGCGGCACGGCTCCTGGTGGACCAGCGACCGACGAACCTTTCCAGACGCCACCGAATCGGTTACGGTTGTCATGTGAAGCCGAGTGTTTACCTTGAGACGAGCGTCATTAGCTATCTCGTCGGTCGCCTAAGCCGAGATGTAGTGGTGTTGGGGAATCAGGAATTGACACGCGAATGGTGGTCGAATCGCCGGGCGGATTACGATCTGTTCATCTCCGAGGCCGTCACCGAAGAGGCAGTGAGCGGGGACCCAGACTTGGCTCGGCAACGGATCGAGATCTGTGACGCGCTCCCGTTGCTCGCGATCGGCGACGAGGCTGAGCGGCTTGCTCCCTTTCTGGTCAAGGCGGCCGGCATGTCGCCGAATGCCGCGACTGACGCGTTGCATGTCGCGGTGGCCGCCGTTCACGGCATGGAGTACTTGCTCTCGTGGAATTGCAGGCACATCGCGAATGCCACGATTCGTCGCGCAATCGACAAACAGTGCAGGGCGTCCGGATACGACCCGCCGGTCATCTGCACGCCGCAAGAACTGATCGAAAGGTAACGGCCATGTGGGAAGATCCGATCGTGAAGGAGACGCGGGCGGCGCGCGAGGAGCTCTTCGCGCGGTTTAATCACGACCTTGCGGCGTTGTGCGAGCACCTCCGGAAGAGTCAGCGTGAGCACAGCGACCGTGTCGTGACGCGAGAGCCGCGTCGCCCAGAACTGACCAATGCCAAGGACAATTGACATTGACGCGGGCGGCTAACACGGCATGCAGCCGACCGCCTGCGGCGGCGGCTGATGCATGCCGTTAGCAAGAACTCGGAGAAGGCCACATTCGGCGCGAGCCAGTCGGGCGGCCGTGGTCGGGTCGACCGGCGGTGGTCGGTTGACTCGTCGTTGAATTCGTACGGGCGGCGAAGCCGCGCGAGGCACACGTGCCCGGCGACACGCTCGCGACGCGGTGCCCGGTTCGTCGGCGAGGCACGCGTGAGGCGTTCGGGGATCCAGCCACGAAATGCACGGGCTCGTGCGCGAAGCCCGGTGCCGGTCGTCACGAAGAGCAACGACAAGAACAATCACACGCGCTAACATGCCGCTCGAGCCGACTCGGCACGCGAGGACGATAGCAAACCTTAGCAATGTCTGGGGGTGACGGCACACCCGCTATCACACCCTGGCCCCCCACCCCAGGGCGGATTGCGGCCAGAAGATAGCCCATGGCAGCGCACGGCCATCAACGTGAGCGGGTCAATGACGGCCGGCACGGTGACGAGCCGCTGGCTCGGGCAGACCGACAGCGCGTCGTCAACTGTCGCACGCCTGCTTCGTTCCACACCAACAAGTACGGACTCTTCAGTAGGCACAGGCGCTCGTCGCACGAAATCGCGCGCCTGCAGCGGGCCGGGCACGTGGTGGCGATGGTCGGAGACGGCATCAACGACGCGCCGGCGCTGGCGCAGGCCGACGTGGGCAGCGGGTGGCCGCGGCCTGCTCTACCCGTGGTTCGGCATCCTGCTCAGTCCCGTGCTGGCCAGCGCCGCCATGGCCGTCGGCTCGGTGAGTGTCGTGGGCAACAGCCTGCGACTCCGCAGGGTGCGACTCGATGCTCCCGACCCACCTCCGGCGCTACTAGAATAGGCCGGCCGCGTCGCTCCGGCTGACTTGGAGGCACCCGTGACCCGTCTTGGCCGCCGTTCGCTGTGGGGTGTCGTACTCGTCGTCCTTGGGTCCGTGTCTACGTGGGCCCAGACACCAGCGCCCGCTCCCTCCTCCTCGGCCATCGTCCCCTTGGCCGCTGTCTCACTCGACCGGGCCGCGCAAGCCGAGTTCCTCCGCACCGCCAAGGTGATCCGCAGCCGCGAGCTGAGTACCGGCGTGACGAGCCCCTATCGCCTCACGCTCCAGGACGGCGGCGTAGTGCACGACGCCGCGTTTCAGTCGATCAACGAGCGGCGCGCGCAGGCCGACTTCGGCGCCAAGGGCGTGGAGTTCAACTTCGCCGACTTGCACCACTTCAATCTGGGGGCCTTCGTGATTGCCGGCATGTTGGGACTCGACGGCATGATGCCCGTGACGGCGCACCGCGACTGGAACGGCCGCGAGGGCACGATCACCTGGTGGATCGACGACGCGTTCGACGAGCGCACGCGGCTGAAGGAAAAGCGGCACGCCCCCAACCCCATCCTCTGGAATCAGCAGATGCACCGGATGCGCGTCTTCGCCGCGCTCGTCGGCGACTCGGACCGCAATCTGGGCAACGTGCTCATCACCAACGACTGGAAGCTCTGGATGATCGACTTCACGCGTGCGTTCCGGCTGTGGCCCGACTTGAAGTACCCCGCTGATCTGGGGCACGTCGATCGCACCCTGCTGGCGCGTCTGCGTGAGCTCGACGGCGACGCGGTCCGCAAGGCCGCGTCGCACTGCATCACGTCGTTCGAGGCGGCTGCCGTGATGAAGCGCCGCGACGCGCTCGTAGCGCACTTCGACCGGCTGGTGAAGGAGAAGGGCGCGGGAGCGGTGCTCTACGGCGCCGAACCGAAGCCGCGCTGAGCGAGAGGGAGACTGGAGCGCGGCACGAGCACCGCGAGTCGTTCCAGGAAGGCCGTCGGCGCGAATGCCACATGCGTCGTGCCGTCGGCCCACGGGTGGCGCAGAGCACCACCTGACCGTCGGCCGCCGGCTGCAGGCGCTCCCCCGCCACCGACGGACGGAGCGCGTAGCGACACAGCGCCGATGTCAGGCCGGAAGCCTGTCCGGCCAAGCGCGCACACCCACGTGCGAGGCGGCCTCCCACAACTGGCGATCGAACGTAGCCAAAACGATCTCTTGCCCCAGGGCATCCTGCCAGTTGAGGGCGGACGCTAACTGCACCGCGTCATAGCCCCGCAAGGCATGTGCCCAGGCCAACGTCTCGGCCAGGGCGACGAGCGTCTCAGTCACAGGAATTCTCATGAAATCTGGCCACTCGCGCGAGAACCGGCGCTGCGCCCGCCTACCGCTCACATCGTCGAGCACACTCGAGCACACCAACTCTCACGGCTCGAGCAAATGCCGCTGCCACCTCCGCGCGGGTGACGATCGCCGTGGCCACGGCCGCTGCGCCGTTCGTGAGGGCGACCACGTCGGCCGACCCAGCCTCGGTGACGTACCGCTTCACGAGGGCGCTCGCGTCGACGTAGACGCTCACTCACGATTCTCCACGACGATGTCCGCGACGGTCCGCTTCGCGCGGGCCCTTACGCCCGGCGTCGCCGCACACATCAGGCAGGCCATGCTCGCGAGCGCGGCTGCGTAGATGTCGTACACCTCCCGGAGCAGCACCCGCAGACGATAGGAAACATGAGCAGGGCCTGTGGGTGACAGAACACCCGTGATCACACCCTGGCCCCCCAACCCCAGGGCGGATTGCCGGCCATGGCACAGAGCGTCTCGGTGACCCCCTGGCGCCTTCGACGTGCACCGTCGTGGGCACGCCCAGATCACCGACAGTTCGAAGGATGTAGCGCATGGCTGGCCACGATTTCCAGGGCAAAGGGTGTGACGGGCGAACAGGCCAGGCGATGATTCTGCGCGGGCGCTTCTTGAAAGAGTTGCTGAACGATGTCGTGGGCTGGTGCGGCCGTGGTTCCTTCCAAGGGCGAAGCGACGTATCCACCGTGAATCCGGCGGTCAACGGTTGAGACGCCCTTGGAGGTCGGCGACGGTGGCCATGACGTCGTTGAATTCGGGCGCGGTGCCGATGATCATCCCCGCCATTGCGTCGTAGTCGCGCCGGAGCGCGTCAACCATCCTGCCGGCTGGGGCCAAGCGGAAGGTGCCCGGGACCGCCGCCGCGAGGTTGAGGTCAGGGCGGCCAAAGAACATCTGCGCATGCCGCACGCACTCCGCGCCGAGCGGGTGGTCGGCGACGGCCCGTTCGCCGATGGCACTGCCTGACAGCATGTGCAGGTCGTAGTAATGGCGCGAGATCCGCTGCCCTTCCTGGCGCAATTCGCCGCGCTTGTCGAACCAGGCCCGTAGTCCGTGGACGATGACGACCTTGTCCCAGAATGTTCGCGTGGGCTGGATGGTGATGACGTCCGCCACCGTTAGCTCGATGCCCGGCACGTCATCAGCGATGTAGGGCCGCAGCGACGCGCTGACGTGGGGGTCGAGCGCCGACTTGGCGCCGCATTCGATGCGCACCTCCGTTCGGACATAGCCGTCCGGCGCAAGCACCGTCGGATACCGCACCAGCAGCGTCTGGTCGTCAGGGTCGGATTCGTCGAAGCGCACGGCCACGCCTGGGCCCGGATTGCCGCCGAGGACGTCCCTCAGGCGTTGGTCGAATTCCGGTTGCAGTTCGTGCGTCAGGTACCGCCGGCAGGCCTCGCGAATCTCGTCCAGTTTGGCGCTGCGCTTCTTCCCACTCAGCTGTTCGAGGTCTTCAATCGAGATCGGCTCGCCGAGATCCTGGCGAAAGACGGTGATGTCGATGTCCTCCGAAAAGCGATTGATCAGGCCAAAGGCCTTCGACAGCGACGTGCCGCCCTTGAACAGCAATCGCGGCGCATCGGCACGGCGCCCGTGAAAGAGCGCGTCGAGGGTCCAGCAGACCCAGAAGTCCTTTTCGACGTTCTGCTCGGCAATGCCGACGCGCCGAGCAGTAGAGACGAACAGGTCCTGGCGGTCCCGCTCGGTGGCCATCGTCATGCGGCGGTACGCGTCGTTCACGGGACTGCCGCCGTCGGTTGCGACGCGCGCCGGTCGTCCACGCGACGCGCATCGTCGGCGTGTGCGAGAAGCCTCCGGACGGTGGACTGCATCCAGGTGGGCAACGTGTGCAGTCCCTGTCGAAGGTCGTCCCGAATCGTGTCGCCATGCGTCGGGTCGGCGAGGATCGCGCGCAGGCGCGGCAGGAGCTGAGCTGCGTCCGAAGTGAGCAAGTCCTGAAGCCAGTGCAGGGCCTGCACGACTCTCATCGCGGGATGACCCGCCCAGTACAGGCGGCTCGGCGCCATGGTCTGAAAGACGATGCGCTGGTTCCCGAGTTGGATCGGCCGGAGGCGCGCGTCCGTGAGGACCGTCACGCGCGCCGGAACGGCGGTGGTCAGCCCGAGATCGTTCGCCGCGGTCAGGCCATCGACGATGACGCGGGTCTGGTCGCGGCGGACGATCGCGTCGATGATCGCGCGCACGTCCGGCGTGGTCGGTTTGCCGGTCAGGCTGTTGGTTCCGGGTCGATAGTAGAGGCCGCGGTCGATGCGGGCGAGGCCGCCGGCGGCCGTCAGCCGCTGCAGCGCTTTGCCCACCGCCGCTCGGGGGCCCAGGTCCAGGAAATCGACAGGGGTCCAGACGCGGCCCGGCTGGGCTGTCACCCGGGCGTCGATGTTCTTGCCGAGGTCGAGTGAAGGTCCCCTGCTCATTTGTCCCAAATATACATCATTTTAGAGACAAACTTGACCAGACAAATCGGTCTGGACTGGTTTGTCCCAATTGTGATGCATTGTGGGGACAAAACAAGACAGTCGGATGCGTTCGTACGGGATCGTGGCACCGGTCGCGGTCACCGCACGAAGGCGCAGCGCCGAGTCACACGCGTTCAGCGCTGGGCAGACGCGCGACCCGCGGTCGAATGTGCCAAGAGGCAAGTGGCCGGCCTTCCGCGTCACCTCCAGGATGAGGCAGTCGGAGAACCCCACCGACGGACGGCGGCGAAAATGCTCGAGGGCCGCGGCCACCAGGTCGCCGTCCTGGACCGTCAGGTGCTGGTGGTTGAGCAACATGTCCACGGCCACGGCGAGGTCCCGGGGCGTGCGCTCGTAGACTGCAGCCAGCACCCACATCGCCTCGGCTAGCACCAGGTGTGACACCCACGCCCCCGGCGCCACGAACGCTTCGGCGGCCGCGACCTGCGCGGGCGCCTCGCGGGTCAGCAGGCGCACGAGCACGTTCGTGTCAACGGCGCGCATGCCGCTGCTTGATGGCCAGCCGCACGCCGTTCTTCAACTCTGTCAACGACCGGGGCGCGGGTGGCGCGGCAAACAGGGACTGATGCACGTCGGTCGACGAGTAACGGCCGGCCCGACGCACGACGATCTGTTCGCCCTCGTCAGCCCATTCGACCACAGACCCCGGGCCAACGCCGAGCCGGCGGCGCACCGCGGCCGGCATCAAGATCTGGAACCGGGCGGTGAGCTTGGATCGCGCGATCGCCATCCGCCGTAGATTACCGCGGCATTGCCTTGAACGCGTGGCTCGAAAATAGCGAAAGGGCGCCCACACCGCGTGTGGACGCCCGCGTGTCGATCCGGTCGCAGCCGAGGTCGAGGCCGGGCCCGGTGGGCCTACTGGCGCTCGCGTTCCGTGGTCGTGCCGGCCTTGCGCTTCTCGACCTCGGCCTTGTACTCGTCGTCCTTCATGTAGACGATGTTGATCCAGGCGTGGGCCATCTCGTCGACCGTGCGGTCGCCCCAGCCGACCCACTGATTCGGATCGGGATTGGTCTTCTTCGCGGTGGTGTTGTCGTGCCACGCCGTGACCTTGAGCAGCGTGCCCTTGGGCAGCAGCGGCGCCGCGTCATCGGCGTAGACGAAGGTGGTCATCCACTGGAAGTTGAAG
>JANORI010000557.1:0-9349 GCA_031415235.1 Acidobacteriota bacterium
CGGCCGCGTCACGAGTTGTCTCTGGGCCTGTCACCGTTACAAACGATGACGCAGCCGGCACCGCTTCGTACGCCGAAACGGCCGTGATGCTCATCGCAGCACGGCCGATGCTCGTGGCGTAGCCGGCGAATGAAGGTCTAGTGCACCGAGGCAGAGGTGAGCTGACGCGCCGCGCGCCAGTCGGACGCCAGAATCGACCACAGGTGCTGGTCGTACCGCTGTCCGTTGCGCTCGAACGACTGACGCAGCACCGCCTCGCGCACGGCGCCCACCTTGGCCAGAGCGCCGTTGCCACGGCCGTTCGGCACCGCCGCCCGGGCCTCCAAGCGGTTCACGCCGATCCTGTCGACCGCGAAGTCGACGACCAGCTTCGCGCCCTCGGCGAACAAGCCCGTGCCCCAGTAGGGCGAGCCGATCACGAAACCCCACTCGGCGTTCTGGAACTCCGAGTCGAGCTGGCGCAGCTGGAAGAGGCCCACCGCCGTGTCAGTGCCCGCCGGCACCACGGCGAAGCATGCATACCTGCCATCGGCCTGTTCGCGACCCGCCCATGCGATGAAGCGACGGAACCCTTCAACCGTGGAAGGAGGCGGCGAGATGAAGCGTGCCACTTCCGCCGAGGTGAGCAGCTGACAGAGCGATTCGGCGTCTTCGACGCGCATCGCCCGCAGTGTGACCGAGCCGGCCGCCAGCACCGGCAGGTGCTGGCGCCAATCGGTCGAGGTGACGTCGTGTGCGACCGGGAATTCCATGGCCGGCAGCGACGCGTGCAGTGCTTCGGAGTACGGCATCTTCTCCATTAGAAGCCGCCTTCGTTCGGGTTCGTGTCCGTAGGCAGCAGCTCCGGGTTGTTCGCGACATCCCAAGTCAACGCATCGAAGGCCAGAATCTCGGCCGATTCGTCGCCGTAGGGAGCGGCGTCGGTGCCGGAACTGCCCCACGAGGCGTCGGGGTCGGCGCTTTCACCCCACACGATGTTCTCGCCCCAGACGATGTTGTTGCCCCAGACCACGTTGAGGCCTTCGGCCATACCCCACACGACGTTCAAGCCCGACGCGCCGGTGTGCTGTCCCCAGATCACGTTGGCACAGTTAGCGGCGCCGCAGTCCATGCCCCACACGACGTTTTCACCCCAGACGATGTTGTCGTCCATGCCCCAGGCGATGTTCTCGCCCCAGACGATGTTGTCGTCCAAGCCCCACGCGACGGTTTCGCCCCAGACGATGTTTTCACCCCAGACGATGTTCTCGCCCCACACGATGTTGGAGCCCCAGGTGACGTTTGCGCAGGGTCCACTGCAGGCTTCACCCCACACGATGTTCTGGCCGGCGGACGTCTGGCTCTCGCCCCACACGATGTTGGTGGCCCAGGCACTAGCGAAGGGCGCAATCACGCCGCCCGTAATCACGTGGTTGCCCCACACGATGTGGCGGCTCCACGAACTCGAGCGGGGATACTTGCTGCCCGGCCGGCCAGTGCGGAAGTACTCGGCCAGCGTAACCGCGCCGCGCGCGTTCAAGAAGCCGGCGCCCTGCGTGAGCACATCGACGCCCTGCTTGGCTTCGGCCGTGTACTGCAGCAGCGCCTTCACCAGGTTCGGCGTCAGATTGGGATTGGCCTGCAGCATCAACGCCACCGTGCCGGCCACCGCCGGCGCGGCCATGCTCGTGCCGCTCAGCGTGAGGTACGGCTTGAACTGCGTGGGCCGGCTGCCGGTCAGCAGGAACTGTGGCTTCTCGAAATACATCTTGCTGCCCGGGCTCGCAAGTGACGCGACGCCCGTGCCTGGCGCGACCAGGTCGGGCTTGGCGGCGAAGTCGTGCGCGGTGGGCCCACGCGAGCTGTAGGCGGCCACGTCGTCGTCGCCGCGGAAGAGGTTGCCTTTACCGTCGGCCGCACCAACCGTGAGCACCCACGGCGCGTTGCCGGGCGCCGTGATGGCGCCATACTGCGCGTTGCCGCTGGCGTCCCTGCCGATGTTGCCGGCCGCCGCCACGACCACGATGCCCGCGTCGACGGCGCGCTTGGCGGCGAGCGTAAGCGGGTCTGTCCTGTACGACTCGAACACCCCCGCGCCGAGCGACATGTTAATCACGCGGATGTTGTAGACCGTACGGTTCGCGACGGCCCAGTCGAGCGCCGCGATGATCATGCTGATGCGACCCTGCCCGTTCTTGTCGAGGGCCTTGAGGGCCACGATGGTCGCATTGGGCGCGACGCCCTTGCGCGCGCTGTGGCTGTTGTAGCCGTTGCCCGCGATGATGCCGGCCACGTGCGTGCCGTGGCCCCAGTCGTCGTAGGCCGCAGTGCCCGTGCCGACGAAGTCCACGAACTTCGAGATGCGCTGCACGGTGCTACCGGCATACCGGAGATCGTCGTGGTTGGGTGTGACGCCCGAGTCAATCACGGCCACGCCGATGCCGACGCCCGTATAACCCATGCGCTGCTGCACCGTGAGGGCGCCGATCGTGGCGGCGGTACGGCCGAGCAGAGCCTCGACCGGACGGTCGTAGTGCACGCGCTTCACCGCGCCGTTGGCGGCCAGTCTGCGCAGCATGCGTTTCGACATGCGGGTCGTGCGACCGCGCATGCCGGCGAGGCGTTTGCCCTGGCGGCCGCCGCTTGCCGATACGAGCTGGTCAGCGTTGCGGTCGTCGTTGAATTCAACGATGACCGGGATGGTGCTGTCATCGCCCGCGACGTCCTGGAGGAGGGTATCGAATTTGATTTCATCCAAACGCGTCGGCTTGAAGCGGCGCTGTGCGGACGCGTCGGTCGAGAAGGCACCGAGGCCCACAGCCACGAGCAGGGCGCAGAGCGACAGCCGGCGAACGGACGCCTGGGTCCGGGTCGGCGTTCCGGGTGACGGAGAGTTCATGCCCGCGCTATCGCAAAGCCGCTGCCAAGAATTCGGGTGCCTGCGACGCCGGGAACGATGGGCCGAGTTCGTTAGGAAAACGTGTGGCCACGCACGCGACTGCACATCGCTGCAGTTGGCAGCCCGTCGTGTCTTCCGCGTGCCCTGGGCGTCACAAACGGCACAACGACAGCCGCTTTAGGGGCCGAACACAGCAGTTAATTCATTGCAAATGAGCGACTTAGGACGCGAGTGTGCCGTTGCGGCACAGGGTGCTCAGTTTCTGCACACGTCGAATGACGCTGTTGTTAACGAATCTGCCAACCAGGAGCGGCCTGCAGTCTCACCCGAGCCGCATCCGTGAACGCCGCGGGGCTTCCGCCCGTGTGCAGGAACACCACGGAGTCGTCGGCGCCGACCGCGCCGGTTCGTACGTGGCACACCAGGGCCGCCATGGCCTTTGCCGTGTAGGTGGGGTCCAGCACCAAGGCCTCGGAGCGCGCCACCAGCAGCATCGCTTCGAGCGCTTCGGGGGTCGGCAGGCCGTAGCCCTCTCCGATGTGGTCCTGGTCCGTGAAGAACTCGGTCTCGGCCACCGAGTCGTCAGCCCCGAGCAGCGCCGCGGCTTCGCGCGCCACCCGCCGAGCCCGCTCGATCTTCTCCGGTTCGCCGGCGCTCACCGCAATCCCGTGCAGGCGGTACGACGTCTCGGCCAGATGTGCGCCCAGCGTGAGCCCGGCTTGAGTGCCGCGCGACCCGCTGCCGAAGTACAGCCGCGTGGGGCGCACGGCGAGGGCGTCGAGCTGCAGCACGAGTTCCAGTGTGCCGGCCACGTAGCCAAGTGCGCCGATGGCGCTCGAACCGCCGACGGGAATCACGTAGGGGCGCCCGCCGCGCGCGCGAATGCCGGCGTCGACTTCGGCCACCATCGCCTCGTCATGTCCTACGGCGACCATCGGATCCACGGCCGGCACGAAGTACACCTGCGCGCCGAAGAGGCGATCGAGCAGCAGGTTGCCCTCGTCGGCCGGGTCGGCGCTGTTGGCGGTGAGCACCAGATGCGACTCGAGGCCGCACATCGCTGCGGCGGCCGCCGTCATGCGCGCGTGGTTCGACTGCACGGCGCCGGTCGTGATGAGCGCGGTGGCGCCCTGTGCCAGCGCATCGCCGAGCAGGTACTCGAGCTTACGAGCCTTGTTGCCGCCAAGCCCCAGTCCTGTCAGATCGTCGCGCTTCACGAGGATGCGCGGGCAGCGCTCGGGTCCGCCGAGCGCGTGGCGCAAGCGCACCGCGTCTTCGAGCGGCGTCGGCAGCGCGGCCAGGCGCGTGCGGGGCTGTGCAGCGAGGCGGCGCGTCAGGTCGTCGCGGGTCATTGGACGGGGCCGCCCGTGTGCGACCGCGCCGATTATACGCGCGGGGCGAGGGCTCGCGGCAGGCCGCGGCCGAGTGCCGCCGCGGCCATCAGCGTGGCCATGTCGGGGGGCACTGGGGCCTCGAACTGCAGCAGGCGGCCCGACCGCGGGTGCGCAAATTGCAGACGCCACGCGTGCAACGCCTGACGGTCGAACGCGCGCGCGGCGCGATCGACCGTCGTGTCTGCGATGCGCGTGCGGGTTGGTTCCCCGTAGGTCCGATCCCCGACGATCGGCCAGCCTTGCGCCGCCAGGTGCACGCGTAGTTGGTGCGTGCGCCCAGTCACCAATGCGCAACACACGAGGCTCAGACCGCGCCTGGTGCCGCGCGACCGGTCGAGCACCTGGTAGCGCGTCATGGCGGCCGCTCCGCCGTCGCGCACCATCACGCGTCGGCGGTCCAGGGGGTCGCGTCCGAGCCGATGGTCGATCGCGCCCCGCGCGGGCAGCGGGCGACCCCACACGATGGCCAGGTACTCCTTCACGAAGTGCGCGTGCTCCCCTTGCAACGCGGCGTGTAGCTCGGGCGATTTCGCGACCACGAGCAGACCCGACGTGTCCTTGTCGAGGCGCTGCACCAGACGGGGTTGCCAGCCGGGCGACTGCCCAGCGTCGCGGCCCGCATGCCAGAGCAGGGCGTTCAGCAGCGTGCCTGACCTGTGGGCCGACGACGGGTGTGCCACCATGCCGGGCGGCTTGACGAGCACAAGGATGGACGCGTCCTCGTACAGGATCGATAGCGGCAGTGGCTCGGCCGTGGGCGCCTGGCGCTGCGGAGCCAGCGGGACGTCCACCTGCACGACATCTCCGGCGTGCACTCGCTGCGCCGGCCGGACGGCTGGCACGCCGTTGACCCGCACCCGCCCCTGCCCGACGAGCCGCTGAAGTTCGGCGCGCGACAGCGCGAACGGACCCGCCAGATGCCGTGTGGCTGCATGGTCCAGCCGGTGGGCGGCATCGCCCCGATCGGCGACGAACGACGCGCTGTGGCGGGTGACGGTCCGCTTACCGATCGCGATAGCTGATGAGCTCCACGTCGAACACGAGCATGCCGCTCGGCACGCCGCTCTGGCCCTTATAGGCCAGCTTCTCGGGAATCCAGAAGCGCGTCTTCTCGCCGACGACCATGAGCTGCACGCCCTCGGTCCACCCCTCGATGACGTCACCCAGGCCGAACGACGCGGGGGCGCCGCGCATCACCGAGCTGTCGAACAGCTTGCCGCTGGTCTGCCAGCCGGAATAGTGCACGGTGACGTTGCTCGACTTCCGCGGATGTTCCGCCCCGGTGCCTGCCTTGATCACTTTGTAGGCGAGCCCCGACGGCGTGCGCTCGGCGTCGTCGGGCACAGACGCCACGTCGGGCGGCGGCACGCTGGGTGGCGGCATGAACTCGAGCAGCTCGATATCGAACACGAGCATGCCCGCCGGACGGCCCGCCTGGCCCTTGTACGCCAACGCCTCAGGTATCCACAGCCGGCGCTTCTCGCCCGCGGTCATGAGCTGTACACCCTCGCCCCAGCCCTTGACGACCCGGTCGAGGGGGAAGGTGTTGGGCTCCTTCCGGACCAGCGAGCTGTCGAACATCTTTCCGTCAGTGGTCCACCCGGTGTAGTGCACGGTGACCATGTCGGTGGCGCCAGGTTTGGTCGTACCGGTGCCTGGAGTCAGCACTCTTGACGCCAGGCCAGATGGGAGCGTGACCGCGTCTTTCGGCGGGGCCGCGACATCAGGCGGGGCTGGAATGGGCGTCGGCCGGGGAGCCCCTTGCATTGCCGCCAAGCCGGGCACGAGGGCCGACCAGAGCAGGAGTGTGAAGACCATAGTCGGGCTGAAGCGCATGACCTATCGTGAACCACCCGGCAACTGGCGCGCAAGCCCAGATTGAGCGCCAGAGACACCGTCAATGCACCGACGCTTGGGGCTGGGTGTTTTACGATTGTGTTGACGCCCCTCAGCCTGTATACCTTCGGTTCATCAAATCTTGGCCTTAATTTGCTGAATTAGTCTTGGCTTGATTTTTGAAACAAGTTTTGGAGCGTGGCAACTCAAGGACCAGACGTTATGCAAATGCCGGTGCTCGTCGTAGGCGCCATCGAATCCACGTCAGACGAGAGACTCGAAGCGCTCCGGCGCGCGGGGTTCTCGGTGATGCCGGTCGAGACCTTTCTCGAAGCCCGCCAGGTGCTATCCGAGCTCGAGCCTCACGCCATCGTGACCGAAGTGCATCTTGGCGACTACAACGGACTGCATCTCGTCGCCATTGCTCAGGTCGAGCACCCGAGGACGACATGTCTCGTCGTCGGGCCCCGAGATTCCGCCTTGCAGGCCGAGTCGTATCACCTGGGGGCCAGGTACCTGGTCGAGCCGGTGGCGGCTGACCGGCTCGCGGCCGTGCTCGCCGAATTGGTGGCCGCTCCCCGTCCCCAGCGCCGGTGGCCGCGCAAGCGCCCCGTCCGCGAGCTGGCCACGTTTGTGTCCGGTGTCGAAGCACGCATCGTGGACGTGAGCTACGGCGGTGCGGGCATTGAATTCTTCGGCGCCGACATCCCGACCGATGCCCTCGAGCTGACGGTGCCCTCGACGGGTCTGGCCGTGCCGGTCGAGCGGGTGTGGGCCAAGCGCCCTGGCAAGGCCCAGCCCATCGCGTGCGGGCTGGCTCTGCGCCGTGACAGCGCCGTCGATGCTCGCTGGCGGTCCTTCGTGGACGGCCTGGAACTGCTTCCCGGCATTCTGCCGCTATCGAACGGGCCGGCGCTGCCGGCCTAGCACGAGACTCGGCCCCGGCGAATGCTCGACTAGTCCCCGGAACAGGGGCCAGAAGTCTGGTCAGGCCAAGCGGCAGGCCTGCGAACTGACCGTAAACGTCAAATTTACGTTTGGCCGCTGGATTGCAATGTCATACTCGGCAAACCTTGAGCATGACATCAGACATTCTCGTCGTCAGCGCTGATCCTCACGTTCTGTCGGGACGCGTGACCGGACTGAGGCGTGCCGGTTTCGCGGCGCGCGCGTGTTCGAGTTTCCCGGATGCGCGGCGCACCTTGGACGAGGGCTCGCCCCCAGAAGTACTGGTCACCGACGTGCGGCTTGGCCCGTACAACGGCCTGCACCTCGTGGCGGTGGCGCGCGTCGAGTTTCCCCGGACGGTGGCTATTGTCATCGGTGGCCAGGACCACGTCCTCGAGGTCGAAGCCGGCGGACTCGGTGCGCGGTATCTGCTCTCGCCCGTCACGCCCCGGGATCTCGAGTTGACCATCGCGGAGCTGCTCTCGGTGCCGCGGCCCAAACGCCGGTGGCCACGGAAGCGTCTGGGGTCCGATGTGGCGGCGGTGGTGGAAGGGTTGCCGGGCCGGCTGCTCGACGTGAGTTACGGCGGTGTGTGTCTCGAAGTCTTCGGCATGTCGCTCCCTGGCGAAACCCTGCACGTGGTCATTCCAGAGTTCGGTATCGACTTGTGCGGACAGCGCGTGTGGGCTCATCGCGGCGACCCGTTGCAGCCAGTGGCATGCGGAGTCGCGTTTGCGATGCCCGACAACCCGCTCTGGCAGTCGTACGTCGATGGCGTCGCGGTCTCCTGAGGCGACCCTCAGCCAGCGTCTGTTCCGCTCGAACCCGTTGAGTCGTCGGGGCCGCCGTCGCCGCGGCCCGGTGCCATGCGGAATCGTTGGAACGGCATGTGGCAGCCGTACTTGCGCAGGAAATTCAGGAACCGCTTGTAGTCTTGCGGTTCCATGTTGAACAGCTGCACCAACGCTTTGTAGTTTCCGCGGGTCTGTTCGAGTCCCACGCGCACCAGATGGCGCACGTCTTCGCGCGTCAGGTCACGGGCCATGAACGGTTCGTAGGCCACGTCCCAGAACGACTCGCCCTTGAGCAGGATCCGATCGAGGAGCGCTTTCGCCGGTGCCGTCGCGGCCGTCTTCGTGCCGCCCGCACCTGACGGCGCGGCCACGGCGCGTACTTCCGCCGGGAGATCTTCGATGCGAATCACGCCGCCAGGGCAGCGGCAGGTCAGTCGCTCGGCGATGTTGCGCAACTCTCGAACGTTGCCGGGCCAGTCGTAGGCCTCGAGCGCTGACAGTGCATCGTCGGCGGTTGCCGGCAGGGGCACACCGTGTTCGACCGCGAATTGCCGCAGGAAGTGCTCGAGCAACGGCGCCACGTCGTCGCGGCGTTCGCGCAGTGGTGGAATCGTGATGTGAATCACGTTGAGCCGGTAGTAGAGGTCTTCGCGGAAGTCGCCGCTCTGGATTCGCTCGGGCAGACGTCGGTTCGTTGCGGCCACGACGCGCACGTTGGCGTTGGCGCGATTGCGCTCATCGCCCACCCGCTGAATCTCGCCGGTTTCCAGGAATCGGAGCAGCAGCGCCTGCATACGGAGCGACATCTCGCCGACTTCGTCGAGAAACACGGTGCCGCCATTGGCGGCTTCGAACAGGCCGCGCTTGTCTCGATACGCGTCGGTGAAGCTGCCCCGGGCGTGCCCGAAGAGCTCGGACTCGAGGAGCGAGTCAGGCATGGCCGCGCAGTTGATCGTGAGCATCGGTGCGTGGCGGCGCCGGCTGCGGCTGTGGATCAGGTGCGCGACGACTTCTTTGCCGACACCGCTAGCGCCGGTCACAAGCACCTTGGCGTCAGACCGCGCGGCGTACTCGATCTCCTGATGTACGACCTTGAGGGCCTGGCTCCTGCCAATCAGGATCTGCTTGCGAGGCTGGGGAGCCGAGATGTCGCCGGGAGCGTCGAGTGGCTGCATGGACTAGGGTCGACCTGATGCGAGCGGACAACGATCCCCTCAAGAATATCAGCACTGTACGGACAAGAGCAAGAATCGAGGGACTATCTGGCTGGCTAGAGCAGAACAAAGTCTGGTCCGAGGGATCACAAGACGCGCAGTGATGTACATCAGGTCTTTGGGCGTCATTCGTCCGACAGCTGAATAACAGCGAGCGAGGTGCTTAGTCTGCGCTGGGCAAGATAATCATCCCAGATGTTCGATACAGTGCCGGCACTTTCGCCGAACTACCGGACCCTTCCGAGAGAGCTCCTCAATACTACTGGCATTTCAGACTGGTCGAGA
>JANORI010000558.1:0-1689 GCA_031415235.1 Acidobacteriota bacterium
CGAACGGCAGGACGGCGACGGAGGGCCGGTCGCGTCGCGCCACCACAAGCTGGCCCGCATCCGGCAGGGATGACGCGACCTTCACCTCGTACGCCCGCAGCGAGGCCATGTTCTTAACCTCACGCTCGCCCAGGTCCACGAATGTGACGGCAAGTTGGTTTCGGACCGCGCCTCGCACCGCGTCCGACACGGCGATCCCGCCGGGCGCGGCGAGTCCCTCCAGGCGGGCCGCAATGTTCACGCCGTCGCCGTAGACGGTCCCGTCGGGCTTCTCGATCACGTCGCCAAGATGCACGCCGATGCGATAACGCATGCGTCGATCGTCGGGCACCGTGTTTGCCGTGGCTTCCAGGGCCTGCTGAACGGCCAGCGCCGTCGACACCGCGCCGGTTGCCGAGTCGAACACCGCGAGCACCGAGTCGCCCGCCATGTCGATGACCCGGCCCTGGCTGGACTCGATCCGGGTGCGGAAGATCACTCGTGCGGCCTCCAGGGCGGCCATGGTCGCGCGCTCGTCGGCGGCCATCAGCCGCGAATAGCCCACGACGTCGGCGGCGAAGATCGCCGCGAGCCGCTGTCTGCCGCCGGACTCAGCCAATGATTTCAGCTCCGAGGTGCGCTGCGGATTGTACTCCGGCAAACGGTGACCCTGTTTCCGACGCCGCGTGCTGGCGCGCGGCAGTGGAATTACCCCGAGTATATCTGCGGCAGGACCTGGCTGATCGGCTCGCGGAAAACCGCGTCGGCGATGTCGTCGAATTGAGTGGGCTCGGCATTGATGATAACGATGCGCGCGCCGGCGTCACGCGCCAGCGGAACGGCGCCGGCGACGGGATACACCTGAAGCGTGCTGCCGATGGCGAGGAACAAATCGGCCTCCGCGGCCGCGCGCAGCGCGGCGTCGATCACCTCGGGCACCAGCTGCTGGCCGAAGGAGATGGTGGCGCTCTTGAGGATGCCGCCGCAGTCGCGGCAAGGCGGGTCCTCCTCTCCCGCGCGCACGCGGTCCAGCGCTTTTTGCATCGGCGCGGTCATGCCGCAGGCCATGCAGACGACCTTGCGCATGGTGCCGTGGACCTCGATGACCTTGTCCGCCGAGTTGCCGGCCATCTGGTGCAATTCGTCGATGTTCTGCGTGATCAGCGCGTGCAGCTTGCCGCGCTTTTCCAGTTCCACTAGCGCAAGGTGCCCTGTATTGGGCTTCGCTTTCCAGGCCGTGTGGTCCATGCGGCTCAGCCAGGCGAGCTTGCGCACCTCGGGATCGGCCATGTAATAGCGGATGTCGGAGAGCTTCTCCGCCTTGGGATTCTTCGTCCACACGCCCTGCGGGCCGCGGAAATCCGGGATGCCGGAATCGGTGGAGATGCCCGCGCCGGTCAGGACCACGACGCGCTTCGCGCTGTCGACCCAACGCCTGGCTTCCTCGATGTTCCCTCGCATGAAGCTAGTCTAAACTGGCGCCATGGAATCGACGATCCGCGTCGGCGACCTGACCGTGAACCGCCTCGGCTTCGGCGCGATGCGCGTCTGCGGGCCGAACGTCTGGGGCCCGCCGAAAGACCGCGCGGCGGCGCACGCCGTCCTGCGCAAAGCCTTCGACCTGGGCCTGAATTTCTTCGACACTGCCGACAGCTACGGCCCGCATGTGGACGAGGAACTCATCGCGGAGGCGCTGCATCCGTATCCCGG
>JANORI010000559.1:0-2942 GCA_031415235.1 Acidobacteriota bacterium
CATAGATGTTCCTGAGCGCGCCAGGTTCGCGGCCGAAGACCAGCACGGTGCGCAACGGTGCCCGCGTGCCGACCCGCGCGCGTACGGCGGCCAGTTCGCGTTCGATCCCGACGTGGAACGGGTGCTCTCGCTCACCCCCGATCTGGTGGCCATCTACGGCAGCCAGAGCGACCTGCGGCGGCAGTTGGAACGCGCCACGATTCCGATCTACGACTATCGCCACGCCGGGCTTCCCGACATCCTGATCACGATCCGCGACCTGGGCCGCGTGACCGGCCATGCGGCGGGTGCCGAGGCGGTGGCCACGGGCATCGAACGCGAACTGGCCGCCGTACGCGCGCGGGTCGGCACGCGGGCACCGTTGCGCACCGTGCTGGTCTTCGGCCGCGAACCTGGCGCGCTCAGGAACATCTATGCCAGTGGCGGCACGGGGTTCCTGCACGACATGCTGGTCGCGGCGGGCGGCGTGAACGTGTTCGCCGATCTGCCGCAGCAAGCCATGCAGGCCACGACCGAACTGCTGCTCACGCGTGCGCCCGATGTGATCCTCGAGGTGCGGGACGGCCCGGCCTACTCGCGCGCCCAGGTCACGCAGGCCGTGGCCGACTGGAGCCGCCTGGCCTCGGTGCCAGCCGTGAAGCACGGCCGCGTGCACGTCGTAAGCGGCGAGGGTCTGGTCGTGCCAGGTCCGCGCGTGGCCGGGGCCGTGGCGCGCCTGGCGCGCGTGCTCCATCCGGGGGCGTTTGCGCCGTGAACATCCTGGTGTCGTGGTCGAGCGGCAAGGACTCGGCGTGGATGCTGCACCGCCTGCAGGTCGACCATCCGGGTGCGGCACAGGGTCTACTCACCACGACCAACGCGGCCTTCGACCGCGTGGCGATGCACGGCGTGCCGCGCGAGGTGCTCGAGGCGCAGGCGCAGGCCGCGCAACTGCCCTTGCACGTGGTGCCGCTGCCCTGGCCGTGCAGCAATGAGGAGTACGAGCGGCGCATGGGCGCGGAAGTGGCCGGCCTCGTAGCCGAAGGCTTCACCCACGTGGCCTTTGGCGATCTCTTTCTCGAAGACGTGCGCCGCTACCGCGAGGAGCGTCTCGCCGGCTCGGGCCTCGAGCCGCTCTTCCCGCTGTGGCGCGTCGCCGACACGGCGCAGCTTGCGCGCACGATGATCACCGGCGGCCTGCGCGCCACGCTCAGCACCGTGGACCCGCGCGTGCTCGACGCGTCGTTTGCGGGCCGCCCGTTCGACGTGGCCCTGCTCGACGCGCTGCCGGCCTCCGTGGACCCGTGCGGCGAGAACGGCGAATTCCACTCGTGCGTGTGGGACGGCCCGATGTTCGCGCATCCGGTGCCCATCGCCGTGCACGGCACGGTGACGCGCGACGGCTTTGCCTTCGCCGATATTCAGTTGGCCTGAGTCCGGTCATGTTTCCGCGCCGCATCGTCTGCCTCACCGAAGAGACCACCGAGACGCTGTATCGGCTCGGCGAGGGCGAGCGCGTGGTCGGCATCTCCGGCTACACCGTGCGCCCGGCCGAAGCGCGCGCGAAGCCGAAGGTGTCGTCGTTCCTGCACGCGCGCTTCGACACGATCGCCGCGCTCGAGCCAGACCTGATCCTGGCCTTCTCGGACCTGCAGGCCGAGATCACGACCGAACTCGTGAAGCGCGGCTATCCGGTGTTCACGTTCAATCAGCGCAGCGTGGCTGAGATCCTGCAGATGGTCCGCATCCTCGGTGGCATCGTCGGCGTGCCCGAGAAGGCCGCGGCGCTGGTGGCCGGGTTCGAACGCGGGCTCGACGAGATCCGCGCGTCGGCTGCGCGCTTGCCGTCGCGTCCGCGCGTCTACTTCGAGGAATGGGATGAGCCGCTGATCAGCGGCATCCGCTGGGTGGAGGAGCTCGTCGAGATCGCCGGCGGCACGCCGATCTTTCCTGAGCTGCGCAGCGCGGGGCTCGGCAAAGATCGCATCGTGGCGGCCGAACGCGTGATTGCCGCCGCCCCGGACGTGTTCATCGGCTCGTGGTGCGGCAAGCCTGTGAAGAAGGACAAGGTGCGCCGCCGCGAGGGCTGGGGGGCCGTGCCCTTCATCGTGCACGACCGCCTGTTCGAGGTGAAGTCGACCTACATTCTGCAGCCGGGACCAGCGGCCCTCACCGAGGGCGTGCGCCAGCTCCACGCGGTGCTGTGCCGCGCGGCCGGCGTCGACCTACCGGCGGCGCTGCTGCCGCAGGAACGGTGGGACGACGGGATGGCTGCTCGGCCGGCGGGGCGATCGGCTCCATCACGACCATGACGAATCGCGTCGACACGCCGCCCGCCGAGGCGTATCGGTGCGGCCGGTCGGCGCGGAACACCGCGGCCTCCCCCGTGGCCAGCGCCACGTCGGCGCCGCCCACCGAAATCGTCGCGGCCCCTTCCAGCACGTAGATGATCTCGCGCGTGCCCGCCGGGTGCGCGAGGGCGTCGTAGCCATCCCGCGGGCCGATGCGCCAGTCCCACAGCTCCACCGGCACCGGGGCTTCGATCCCCGCGACCAGGCCGGCCGCGCTGACTCGCGACCGCCCGCGCCACAGCCAGGCGATGTCTTCGCGCGCCACCCGCCGCACTTCCGGCTCGTCATCGAGCTCGACCAGCCGCGGTAGGGCCACGCCCAGGGCATTGGCCAGCTTGCACAAGGTGGCGATCGACGGGTTGGTCTGCGCCTGCTCGATCTGCACGAGCATGCCCTTACTGAGATCGGCGCGCCGTGCCAGTTCGACCAACGTCCAGCCTCGCTTCGCGCGCCAGGCGCGCAGGTTCTTGGCGAGCGCGGCCTCGACGCGGCGGGGATCGTTCATGCGGTCATTATATTGCACCGTGTGACCACTTTGATATCATTACCGCCATGACCCTGGATCACCTCTATGTCGATGCCGCCGTGCACGCGCTGCGGCCCGATTTCGCG
>JANORI010000560.1:0-3655 GCA_031415235.1 Acidobacteriota bacterium
TCTTCATCGAGCGCACGACCAAGCTGCTGGGCACGTCGTTCGCGGTGGGCTTCTCGCCGGATGCGGCGCAGCGCTACCTGTATCTGGCGGATGCCGGCAACGGCAAGGTGCGCATCTACGACCGCGCGACGCTCACCGAGGTGAGCAGCATCGGCCGCATCGGCCGCTACGCCGGCCAGTTCATCTTCCTGCATGCGCTCGCGGTGGACTCACGCGGCGATCTCTACACCGCGGAAGTGGGCACCGGGCGGCGCGTGCAGAAGTTCGTGCGGCGATAGGCGGCTCCGGCGTCGCCCCATCGGCGGGTCGAGGATGGGGAGGGGCTCGTCGGCTCAACTTCGCTCCGCGATGCCGGGCTGACGCGACGCAAGCTGTGAGCACTCCGCCATGCTGGGGGACCGGCAAGGCTCGCGGTGCTCAGATTCGCCGCCGAACCCCTCCCCACCCGCGAGCCGCCGCCCCCAATCACCCCATCAGCCGAGCGCTGCGGCGACGCTCGTAGAAGTTCGTGCGGCGGCAGGACCTACAGCACGGCCAGTTTCTCGGCGCAGTAGGCATTCAGGCTCTTGCCGGCCGCTCGGGCCTTGAGCGCCAGCGCCTGGTGCACCGGCGCCGGCACGCGAAGCAGGAACCGGCCGCTGTATTCGGCGGTCCGTTCGGCCGGAGGCAACGCCACACCTTCCTTGTCCGCGAGCAGGATCCAGTCGTCCACGATGCGCTTCAACTGCCGCAGCACGTTCGCCTCCGTCGCTCCGTGACAGCAGCGGCCGATGAGCGGCGGTGCGCTGCCCACGAAGCACCGATCCTCTGGGCTCCACTCGATGACCCGCAGGTATTCGCGCCCAGTGGTCTTCGTTCCACGTGTCATGTCCGACCTCCCCGTGCCGCGCGGGCGGCGGCAATGCCCTGCGCCACTTCTTGTTCCTGGTAGCGTTTGGCGTCGTCGCCCGGACGTCCCGACAGCGTGATGCGCACGCCCGACGGATGCGAGTAGCTCCGATGGCTGCCTTTGCCGCCGCGCTCGAGAAAAGCCGCGCGCACAAGGTCGTTGACCAGCTCCCGGACCTTCCGTGGCACACGCTGATAGTATCACTTGATACCACCTTGGCCGAGTGGCGAAGTAATGTCATAGACGCCGAGGCGGGGTGCCGGGGGTGAGCGCCACCGCTGAATTACAGGCGAAGGCTGCGAACGGGACAAGGCCTCGACAGATGCGTTCTGGCGCCAACATCACAGACACGTCATGAGCACCAAGGTCTCCTACGAAGACGGTGTCTTCGCACCGCTCGAGAAGGAGGGCTTCGCGACATCCGCGAGACGGTCGGTTGGTTGAAAGCTGCCGAAGAGAGCTTCGATTTCTGGAACAACCCGGCCGATGCCGTCTACGACACGCTATAGGCGCTGCGACATCGAAGCGCCCCGCGCTGGTGGTCTCGCCTGATTCGTTCAACAAGGCAATGCTGGTCGTCAAGAAGATCTGTTCTTCGGGAAGCCGAGTGGGTGATTTGGAGTCATTGTGAGCGCGTCTGGGGCTCAGGCACGCGGACCAGCACGCCCACACGGGTCAGCGCCCCTGTTCACTTCCCAGCACGGCCGTGTTGAATCGGATGACGTCGATGGCCCATGGCAGGTCGAAGCGGGTGCCGTCCCAGGTCGGTAGCTTGCCGGTGACGCGTGGCAGCGAGTCATGCCACCCGGGTTGGTCGGGCGGGGCCGGAGGCACGACGTGAAGCAGCGCGCCGTCAGGCCGGAGGAAGGTCAGCGCGCCGTCGAATCCGCGAATGACTGAGAATCCGCCTTCGTGGACGGCGCGATGATGACGCCTACACAGGAGCATGAGGTTGTCGAGGCGCGTGGCGCCGCCGTCGGACCAGCCGGGGTCCCCGGCGCGCGTGGTGTGCGCGTTGGGGTGGAGTGTTCTATGTGATGAGCGTCGCACCGGCGGGATGTGCAGCCCGGGAAGCGGCACCCGTTGTCGCGCGCAGCGAGCGCGCGACGAATTGACGGAGGAATCGTGCGCGTCTTGCGCCCCACGTCGAGCACCTCGCCTTCAGCATCGTGGCGCATCTGCACCAGCGACGCGTCGCACGACAACCGCTGAGACGTTTCGGTCGAAACGTACACGGCGCCGTGATCCACTTCGAGGGCGCCGTCGAAGGCGTCAGACGCCACCTCGGCCGCAGATGCCTGCGGGTCAATCGCGGGATCGACGGTGCTGACGTGCAAGACCACGTGATACCCGTCGCCCGCGGTGCCGCCATCGAAGTGTGCCGCCATGGCAGACTCGGCGAGCAGGGCCAGGGCGTCGGCCCGACGCTGAGTAGGCGTCAGCTCCTCGGCCATCGCCGCGCCGGTCGGCGCGTGCGCGGCTTCGCGGAACAAACGGTCGACCGCGGCGTCGAGCGCGCGCTGCACGACGGCGCCTACCTCGGGCGTGAGTCGCCCGCGAATCACGACCATGCCGTCGTCGTCCACCCAGGTGGAGAGCTGACGCCGCAGGTGCCGCACTTCCGTGTCTCGCCCTTCTTGAACGCGATCCACATGACGCCATGCGCGCACGAAACGCTCGACGTGCGCGCAGTTGCCGGCCAGCGCCAGGTCCAGGAGCGACCGCTCATTCTCGGGCGTGGCCACGCGCGTGAGCGCGCGCACCTTGGCGTAAGAGACCTGCCCGTGCTGCATCGCCATGCTGATTCGCGGCAGCGCGGGCAGCGCCTTGGCCACGCGCACTTTCTCGCGCGCGGCGCCAAGGTCAATTCCAGTACGCCAGTGGAGCCAGTGCGCACATGACAGGAAGCCGTTGTTCCAGCCAGACCGTTCGTCGAATTGGCGCAACAGCACGAGCAGTTCGTAGGTGGCGGCGTGGAGGCGTGCGGCCAGCGCCGCAATCGACTCGCCGAGGTCGTCGGTGTCGGCTCGGCGCGCGAGCACGAACGCCTTGGGCGAGGCGGGGCAAGCGCAGAATTCGACGGTGGATGCAGTGAGCATGTCCCATCGTAGCGTGGCAGATTTTGCCGTCGGAGAATGGCGCTGGCGAGGCGAACGACGCGAGATCCGTCACCGATGGTGGTGCGACAGGCGATCGTCGCGCAGGCGACCCGCACGCGCCTCTGGGCAGCCACGCACGGACCACCACGGACTGCGCGGCGCTCCGCCTCGAAAACGTGTCAAGAGAAAAGCGATGGTCGACGAGACCAAAAGGATCCCAACCTCACCCACTCGATTTCCCGAAGAGCCAGAAGATTTGTTCTTCGCGTAAACCCTTCCCTGCCGACCGCGTTGCCGAGACCGGCGCCTCCTGACTCGGCTGACACCGGTCGTCACACCAGGCCTACGGCGCTCCTCAGCGTTTCAGCGCCTGCGCGTAGTTGAGCACGACCGTGATCGGCGGGGTTGCAGCTGCGCCCTTCTCCCCCTCCGCCGTCGTCAGCACGAGGAAGCGCTGCGCATCCGGCGTCACCGCGTAGCGGGCGGGATCACCGGCTGTCCGTTCGGGTAGCGGCATCTCGAACAGCACACGCGGCGTGGCGGCATTGAACGTGGCGCCCAGCTCGACATCCACCACCATCATCCGGTTACCGTTCTTGTAGAACAGCTCCCGGCCGTTCGGGGCCCACATCCCCTGCGCGCCGCCGTCGGTGGAGATCTGCCACTT
>JANORI010000561.1:0-5087 GCA_031415235.1 Acidobacteriota bacterium
CAACCCCAGGCACACGGGGCAGACGTGGCTGTTTGGCGCGTCGCCAAACAACGCCGGACACCCGCAAAAGATCTTCGTCGAGGTCAGCAGCTGCGCATGAATCTCGAGCCCGATCACGGGCTCGTACTCCACGCGCGCCGGCGCGGCGGCACTCACCCGCGCGGGCCGGCCGCGACCACCGCGGCGTCGACGTCACCCGCAAACGCTCTGAAGTTGTCGATGAACATCCTGGCCAGCTTGGCGGCCTGGGCGTCATAGGCGACCTGGTCGTCCCACGTGCCGCGCGGATCGAGCACGCGGTCTGGCACGCCAGGACACGTGGTGGGCACGTCGACGTTGAACACCGGGTGCCGCGCGTACGCCACCGCGTCGAGGTCACCGGCCAGGGCCGCGCGAATCATGGCCCGGGTGTAGGAGATCTTCATGCGCGTGCCCACGCCGTGCGGGCCGCCGGTCCAGCCGGTGTTGACCAGCCACACGCGCGCGTGGTGCGTCGCGATCTTCTCGCCGAGCATCTTCGAGTAGACGTTCGGATTGAGCGGCAGGAACGGCGCGCCGAAGCACGTGCTGAAGGTGGCGCTCGGCTCGGTAACGCCCTTCTCAGTGCCGGCCACCTTGGCGGTGTAGCCCGACAGGAAGTGAAACATGGCCGCCTCGGGCGAGAGCTTGGCAATCGGCGGCAGCACGCCGAACGCGTCGGCCGTGAGCATCACGATGTTCTTCGGATGGCCGCCCTGACCGCCGGGCACGGCGTTGTCGATGAACTCGATCGGGTAGGCCGCGCGCGTGTTCTCGGTAAACTGTGCCGAGTCGAGGTCGAGAACGCGCGTGTCGGGATCGAGTACGACGTTCTCGAGCACTGTGCCGAAGCGCCTCGTCGTGTTGTAGATCTGGGGCTCGGCTTCGGCCGAGAGCCGAATCGTCTTGGCGTAGCACCCGCCCTCGAAGTTGAATACGCCGCGGTCGCTCCAGCCGTGCTCGTCATCGCCGATGAGGGCACGGTCGGGGTCGCTCGAGAGGGTCGTCTTGCCGGTGCCGGAGAGGCCGAAGAAGAGCGCCGTGTCGCCGCCCTTCCCAAGATTGGCCGAGCAGTGCATCGATAGCACACCCTTGAGCGGCAGCACGTAGTTGAGCACACTGAAGATCGACTTCTTGTTCTCACCCGCGTAGCTCGTGCCGGCGATGAGCACTTCCTTGGTTGCCATGTTGAGCGCGATCACGGTCTCTGAGCGCGCGCCGTGCCGGGCCTCATTGGCCTGGAACGTCGGCGCGCAGATGACCGTGAACTCGGGCTCGTGGCTGGCCAGTTGCTCGGGCGTCGGCACGATGAACAGGTTACGCACGAACAAGCTGTGCCAGGCAAGCTCGCTGACGACGCGCACGGGGAGCCGGTAGACCGGATCGGCGCCGGCGTGCAGGTTCTGCACGAACAGGTCCTTGGCGCCGAGGTGCGCCACGATTTCGGCGCGCAGAATGGCGAAGTGCTCTGGCGACATGGGACGGTTCACCTTGCCCCAGTGCACATGAGCTTCGTTCGACGGCTCCTTGACGACGAATTTGTCGTTCGGCGACCGGCCGGTATGCTGCCCAGTGCGGCAGACCAGCGGCCCATCGGCCGCCACCACGCCTTCGTTTCGTCGGAGCGCGTGCTCATAGAGCACTGGCGCGGTCAGGTTCCAGTGCACCTGCCCGGTGGTCGTGATTCCGTGCGCGTCAAGTCCGGACGACTGTCCGTGGTTCGCCATTACGTCTCCCGCGGGCCCGATGAGTCGGCGGCCCATGCGGGTGATCGTATTGAGCATCTTCGCGAGAAGTCAATCTTCCTGGCCACTCCTTGATAGAATCGGTGTAAACGTGCGCGGCTCGGGCTGCGTATACCCCATGACACGAATTCCACCGTGCGGCGCCTCGCTCGAGCCCGTGCCCAACCCCGTGGCCCTTGCCGCCGAGGTCAAAGCGCTGCTCGTGGCTGGGCGGCGCGACGAGGCCTCCGAGTGTTTCGGACGGCTGGTGACATTGTGGCAGCGCCGGGCGCTGCGGTTGGCATTCCACTACTTGGGGAATGCTGGCGACGCCGACGACGCGGTGCAGGACGCGTTCGTGAAGCTATATGCGCATATGACGACTTACCGGGCCGACCTGTCGTTTGATGCATGGTTCTCGCGGATCGTCGTCAACACGTGCCTCGACCAGCTCAAGGCACGCCGGCGGCTGCCGGCCTGGTCAGCCGGGTTGCACGACTCGGCAAGGGATCTCGTCGAGTCGCTCGCGACCCATGAGCCCTCCGCCGAGCGGAGGATGCTGGGCCGCGACGCGTGGCGTGCCGTGTCGGACGCGGTCCGTCATCTGCCGGCGCGCCAGCGGGAGGTCTTCGTGCTCACCCACCTGGACGAGCAACCGCCGCAGGCCATCGCCCAGGCGCTGGGCATGAGTCCGGCCACTGTCCGGGTGCACCTCTTCCGGGCGCTCCGTCGTCTGCGGTCGGTGCTGGGAGATCGGTTATGACGCTCTTTCGCCGCCATCCTGACGCGGCCACGCTTGGGCAGTCCGTCCTCGGCGGCACCGACCCGCGCGTCAGCGCGCACCTGGCGTCGTGCCCGAGGTGCCGCCTGGAGTGCCACCGGATCGCCGCGTTGCTCGGCGATGCCCGCGACGGCGTCGATGCCGCCATCGATGCCGCATTTGGTCCAGTCGCGCTCGAGCGCCAGCGGCAAGCCATTCTGCATCGCATCGCCAGGGGCGGAGGCGGAGCCCGGTTGCTGCGCTTCCCACACGAGTCCGACCGGCCGCAACCGGAGCCACGCGCAAGTACGCGCTGGCTCGTCGCGGCCGCCGCCGCCGGCCTGCTCATCGGGGGCGCCGCCGGCCAGCTGCCGTATCTCTTCACCGCCGCACGCGACGTCGCCCCGTCCATCGCACCGGTCGCGGAAATGCCCACGGTCAGCTGGCGGACCGACGACACGCTGCTGAGCGAGGTCGAGGCCGCACTCGACCGCGACACCCGAGCCGAGTTCGACGCGCTCGATGCACTGACGCCCATCCACTACGAGACACGGTAGGTATCCGGTGCCATCACTGATTTTCAAGAGGGGCCTCGACCTCAAGCGCGAGGTCGCCGGACAGCTTGCCGCCAACTACCACAGCGCGCTCGTGGCCGAGATCAAGGCGCGCGATTACCGGTACGAGCACGGTCGACTCACGGTGCATCTCGCCCGCGAGTTCGGCTTCTGTTACGGCGTGGACCGTGCCGTCGACTACGCCTATCAGGCGCGGCTGAAGTTCCCGGACCAGCGCGTGTTCCTGACCGGCGAGATCATCCACAACCCGCATGTGAACGACCGGCTACGCAGCCAAGGTATTCGCTTCCTGTCCGACCAGGGCGAGTCGTGGGCCGACTTGACCGCTGCTGACGTCGTGATCCTGCCGGCGTTTGGCGTCACCGTCGAAGATCTCGTCCGGCTCGACGGCATCGGTTGCACCCTCGTCGACACCACGTGCGGGTCGGTGTTGAACGTGTGGAAGAACGTCAAGCGCTACGCGCACGAGGGCTTCACGTCGATCATTCACGGCAAGCACTGGCACGAGGAAACGCGCGCGACGGCCTCGCAGGCGGTGCAGACCAACGGGGGCCACTACCTGGTCGTGCTCGACTCGGTCGAGGCGCAATCGGTCTGTGACTTCATCGAGAGCGAGCCGGACGGCGGCGCCGCACGCGTCGCGCTGCTGACGCGATTCCGCGACGCGTGCTCCCCCGGCTTCGATCCCGACCTGCACCTCCAACGGGTCGGCTGCGCCAATCAGACCACAATGCTCAGCACCGAGTCGTTCGCCATCGGCGAGATGTTTCGCGGGAGCATCCGCGCGCGCTTCGGCGACACGGGCGTGCAGGAGCGCTTCCGCGCCTTCGACACCATCTGCAGCGCCACGCAGGACCGGCAGGACGCGGTCGTGGCCATGCTCGCCACCGAGCGGCTCGACGCGATGATCGTCATCGGCGGCTACAACAGCAGCAACACCTGCAACCTGGCGCGCATCTGCGCCGCGGCGGTGCCCACCTACCACATCGCCGATCCGAGCGGGCTGGTGTCGCGCGACGAGATCCGCCACCGCGACGTCACGAGCAAACGCGAGATCGTCTCGACCGCCTGGCTGCCGGCTGGACCGCTGGTCCTCGGGCTCACCTCAGGCGCCTCCACCCCCGACAACCTCGTGGAAGCCGTGGTGCTGGCCCTCGCCGGGTTCACCGCCGACGCCTGATCGGCACGGGCCGGCGCGTAAACAGCGCGCGCGGCTCGTCGTATCTCCTGCAGCGTATGTTCATGGCTCATCATCTCCGCGTTCCCGCGGCCGTTGCCGCGGCCCTCGTGTTGCTCGTCAGCCTGCCGCACGTGGCGGCGGCGCAGAGCTTCAAGTGGTGGCAGAACGAGCGTTTTCAACGTGAACTGGCCCTGTCGGCCGAGCAGATCACGCGCCTCGAGGACATCTACCAGGGCGCCGGGCCGGCCATGCGCTCGCAGAAGGCCACGCTCGAGCGGCTGCAAGGCGACTTGTCAAAGCTTGTCTCCGACGGCCGCGCCGATGAGGCCACCGCCGACGAGCTCATCACCAAAGTCGAGACCGCCCGCGCCGACCTCGGCCGCACGCGCGGCGTGATGCTCTACCGCATGCGCCGCATCCTCACCTCCGATCAAAACGTCAAACTCAAGGTGCTCTTCGCGGAACACGAACGTGACCGCCATTCGCGCCCCAAGCGACAACAGTGAAGGCCTTCGAGAACATGATCATCGCGCGTCTTCTGCTCGTGCTCCTGGCCGTCACGGCGGCTCGCCCCGTCGCGGCCCAATCCCAGGAGGACGCCCGGCGTGACTCCCTCGTGCGTGACGCGGTGGCGCGCTTCGACCGCGAGAACACGCAGGCCTCGGCCCCCAGCCAGCCGGTAGCGGCGGCCGCAGGCGCCGCCTCGTCGGTGCGTGAACTGCGTTTACTGGACGCCGTGGAACTGGCGCTCGCGCAGAACCTCGACATCGCCGTGGAGCGCCTCACGCCTCAGGCCACCGACTTCCAGCTTGCCGGCCTGCGCAACACCT
>JANORI010000562.1:0-5310 GCA_031415235.1 Acidobacteriota bacterium
CCGCCCATCGACACCCGCGACGCGTTGGTCTGATCCTGCTGGCGGTTGAACTGCGGGTCGCCGGCCGTCATGACGGTCGGGATCGTGACGCCAATCAGGAAGGCGTTGCGGCCGGGGGCCGGCAACGTCTCGAGCACCTCGCGGTCGAGCGTGCCGCCGGTCGACGCATTTGATGTCTCGATGAGCGGCGCCGCGCCAGTGACCGTGACGGTCTCTTGCAGGGTGCCGACTTCGAGCGCGAGGTCGAGCGTGAGGAACTGCTGGGTGCCCACGCGAACGTTCTTGCTCTCGTAGGTCTTGAATCCCGTCAGCGCGGCCTTGATCGTATAAGTGCCCGGTGCCACCGCCGGGAAGTTGTACTCGCCTGACGCGTTGGACGTGGTTTCGCGCGCCACGGTGGTCGCTTCATTGATGAGCTGTACCGCCACCCCTGGGATGACGCCGTTTGCGTCCTTCACCGAGCCGCGCACGCCACCGGTAAACGACTGGGCCGCCGCCGTGCCAACGGCCAACGCCGCGATCAGTCCGACGATCACAATCTGCCTCAACACACTCATGGCCACCTCGTTGGTTGATAGTCCTGATCTTCACGTCGATTCCGAATAACCCCGTCACCACTCACGCGCGAATGGCGACCAGGAGACATGCGGAGACAGCCCCTGTGAAACGTGCGAATAGTAGGCGGATGTTGTCGCACAACGCAAGCAATTCCTGAGGCTGTGCTCCAGTCCGAGGCGCACACGACGGGAAAGCGCCCCGGCACGTGCACCCCGGCTCACCGTCAGTGACGAGCCGCGACCGATCCGTCCGACTGGGCGGTTCACGTCAGCGACGACGCCGAGACTGCGCCGGCGGCTCAGCCCGGTCGGTCACGGCGCCTTCGCTCGCCGATTCCACCAGGCGGGCATACTTCGCCAGCACGCCGCGGGTGTAGGTGGGCTTACGTGGCTTCCAGGCACGCAGGCGGGCGGCCAGGTCGCGGGCCGATACCGCCAGGTCGATACTTCGGGTGCGAGCGTCGATGGTGATCTGGTCGCCGTTCTTCACGAGCGCCAGTGGACCACCCACGGCGGCCTCCGGGGTCACGTGCCCCACGACGAACCCGTGCGAGCCACCCGAGAAGCGTCCATCGGTGATGAGCGCCACGTCGTTGCCGAGGCCCCGGCCGATGAGCGCGCTCGTGGGCGAGAGCATCTCGCGCATCCCGGGTCCACCGCGCGGGCCCTCGTAGCGGATGACCACGACGTGTCCGGCCTTGACGCGGCCCTCGAGGATGGCCGCGAGGGCGGCTTCTTCCCGATCGAACACGATCGCCCGCCCGGTGAAACGCTCCCCTTCCTTCCCGCTGATCTTGGCCACGGCGCCCTCGGGTGCCAGGTTGCCGCGCAACACCACGAGATGACTCTCGGGCTTCACGGGCCGGTCGAAGCCGCGCACCACGTCCTGTCCTGCGGGATAGTCCGGCGCGTTCGCGAGGTTCTCGGCCAGCGTCTTCCCCGTCACGGTCAGCGCGTCGCCGTGCAGCAGGCCCTGATCGAGCAGCCGCTTCATGAGCGGCGTCAGGCCGCCGATGCGCACCAGCTCGGCCATCATGTACTTGCCACTCGGCTTCAGATCGGCCAGCACGGGCACGCGCTTGCCGACCCGCGTGAAGTCGTCGAGCGTCAGCTTCACGTGGGCCGCGCGCGCAATCGCCAGCAGGTGCAGCACCGCGTTGGTCGAGCCGCCGAGCGCAATCGTCACGGTGATCGCGTTCTCGAAGGCCTGCTTCGTCAGGATCTGGCGCGGCGTGATTCCCGCTGCGATGAGGCGCGTGACCGCCTCACCCGCGCGGCGGCAGTCGTCGCGTTTTTCCTCCGAGATCGCGGCCTGCGCCGAGCTATTGGGCAAGCTCAGCCCCAGCGCCTCGATCGCCGAGGCCATGGTGTTGGCGGTGTACATCCCGCCGCACGAGCCGGCGCCAGGGCACGCGTGCTGTTCGAGATCGGCCAGTTCGGCGTCGTTCATCTTGCCCGCGGCGTGCTGCCCTACCGCCTCGAACACCGACACGATGTCGACCGGCTGACCACGCCAGATGCCCGGCATGATCGTGCCGCCGTAGACGAACACCGCCGGCCGGTTGAGCCGCGCGATGGCCATGGCGCACGCGGGCATGTTCTTGTCGCAGCCGCCAATGGCCACGAGGCCGTCGAAGCCTTCGGCGCCCACCACCGTCTCGATCGAGTCGGCAATCACCTCGCGCGACACGAGTGAGTACTTCATGCCCTCGGTGCCCATCGAGATGCCGTCGGACACCGTGATGGTGTTGAAGATCACGCCCTTGGCACCCGCACCGTCGACCCCGGCCGACGCGGCTCTGGCGAGCCCGTCGATGTGCACGTTGCACGGCGTCACCTGGCTCCACGTCGAGCACACGCCCACGTGCGGCTTCTTGAAATCGTCGCGGGTGAAGCCCACGGCGTGCAGCATGGCGCGTCCGGCGGCGCGCGCCGGCCCATCGACCACGGCAGCCGAATAGCGCCGCGACGAGGTGGGCGTGGCAGCTGCAGCAGCAGACGCGGCGGCGGGAGACGTTGCCTTGGGCTGACGGCGTGGCGGCATGGGCAGGCACTTTATCACCCGCTCTCCAGATCACCCGATCACGAGATCGATCGATCGACAGATAATCTAGCGGTCCCGGTCATGTCTGTGTCCTCCCTCGCGTCAGTCCGGCTCGATATCTGGCTCGACGTGGCGTGCCTGTTCCGCACCCGCGCCGAGGCGCAACGCGCCTGCCGCAACGGCAAGGTCGACGTCAACGACACCACCGCCAAGCCCCATCGCGACCTGCGGCCCGGCGACACGCTGCGGATCGGCCGGCTGTTCGGGCGCACGCAAACCGTGGTCGTGAAGGGCCTGGCCGACACGCATATCGCCAAAGCCGAGGCCCGGGCCCTCTACGACGACCTCACGCCACCGCCGACCCCGGAAGAAGTCGCCATGCGGCGGATCGAGCGGGTGTTCCACGCCACGATGGCGCCCAAGAGCCGTCCCGACAAGCGCGACCGCCGCGCGCTGCGGGGACTGAAAGGCGCATAGACTGGACGTACCCCATGCGCATGCCTGCCCGTCTCATCCTGTTCGCCGCCCTGGCCGTCGTGGCGTTCGCGCTTCCCAACCTCGTGGAGCTGGTGACGGACTGGTGGTGGTTCGCGGAAGTGGGCCAGCAGGCCACCTACGGCACCATCCTCGCCGCGCAGACGGCGCTCGGCGCCCTGGCCTTCGTGATCTCGCTGGCCTGGCTCACGCTCAACCTTCGTATCGCGGCACGCTCGCTGCCCACTGAATCGCAGCAGATCTCCACGCCCGAAGGCCTCACCGTGGCGCTGCCGGCCCGGCGTGAGGTGCAGTTGCTTGGCTCGCTGGTGGCCGCGGGCGCCGCCGTTCTCGCGGCGCTCTTTGCCGCATCGAACTGGCAGGACTTCCTCGGCTGGCGACACGCCGAGTCGTTCGGCATCGCCGACCCGATTCTGGGCTTCGACGTGTCGTTCTACGTGTTCATCCTGCCCATGCTCGACCTGATGCGGTCGTTTGCCGTTGTCCAGGTGGCGGTGGCCGCCGTCGGCGCCGGCGCGCTCTACCTGCTCGGCGGACAACTGGCCTTGACGCCCTTCGGCGCACGGCTCGGCAGCCGGGCCCGACGCCATCTCGGGTTGCTGGCGGCCGTCTTCCTCGTGCTGCTCGCCGCGGGGGCGTGGCTCGACCGGCCGCATACCATGCTGACGCCCACCGGTATCATTCGCGGCGCGGGCTACACCGACGTCCATGCACGCCTGCCGTTTGCGCTCGCCGAAATGGCGGCCGCGCTCGTGGGGGCTGCCTGCGCCGTGGCTTACGCGTTCACCGAACGCACCGCGGCGGCCGCGGCGGCGGTGGGCGTCTACGCCCTCGTGGCGCTCGCCGGGCAACTCTACGCTGGTGCGATCCAGCGCTTCGTCGTGTCGCCCAACGAGCAGGTGCGCGAGGCGCCCTACATTCAGCACAACATCGACGCGACCCGCCGCGCGTTCGCCCTCGACACGATTCAGCAGCGGCCGCTCACGGGCGATGCGGAACTGACCCGCGCCGACATCGACAAGAACCGGCAGACGCTCGACAACGTACGGCTCTGGGACCACCAGCCGCTGCTCGAGACGTTTGGACAGATTCAGGAGATCCGCACCTACTACGACTTCACGGCGGTCGACAACGACCGTTACGAGATCGATGGTCAAGTGCGACAGGTGATGCTGTCGGCCCGCGAGCTGAATCCGGCCGCGCTGCCCAACCGCACCTGGGTCAACGAACGGCTCACCTTCACGCACGGCCACGGACTGACGCTGGGCCCGGTGAATCAGGTGACGGCCGAGGGTCTACCGGTACTCTTCATTCGCGACCTGCCGCCGGTGTCGAGTGTGAATCTGCCAGTGACCGAGCCGAGTCTCTACTTCGGCGAGCTGTCGAACGAATACGCCATCGTGAAGACCAAGGCGCGCGAATTCCATTATCCCAAGGGCGACGACAACGTCTTCACCACCTACGCCGGCACCGGCGGCGTCGTGCTCGATTCCCTGTGGAAGAAGCTCGCGTTCGCGACGCGCTTCCGCGACTACCAGCTGCTCTTGAGCGACGACATCACGGCCGAGAGCCGCCTGATTTTCGACCGCCAGATCAAGCGACGCGCACAGAAGATCGCGCCCTTCCTCACCTTCGACGACGACCCGTACCTGGTCGTGCACGAGGGGCGGCTGTTCTGGATGCTCGATGCCTACACGGTGACGAGCCGCTATCCATACGCCACCGAGGGCGCGCCCCGCGTGAGCTACATCCGCAACTCCGTGAAGGTCGTCATCGACGCCTACCACGGCGCCACGACGTTCTATCTGGCCGAGCCGAACGATCCGATCATCCGCGCCTACGCCAAGGCGTTTCCAGACTTGATGCAGCCGCTCGCGAACATGCCGCCCGGACTTCGCGCGCACGTGCGCTATCCCGAAGGCATCTTCGGCGTCCAGTCGGCGGTCTATTCGACGTACCACATGACCAGCGCCGCGGTCTTCTACAACAAGGAAGATCAGTGGGAGGTACCGACGATCGACGCGACCGGCCAGGCCGTGCGCATGACGCCCTACTACACGATCATGACCCTGCCAGGGCAGACGCGTCCGGAGTTCATCCAGATGCTGCCCTTCACGCCGCGCCGGCGCGACAACCTGGCCTCGTGGCTCGTCGCCAGGTCCGACGGCGACAAGTATGGCCAGTTGATGTCGTTCGAGTTCCCGAAGCAGAAGC
>JANORI010000563.1:0-2744 GCA_031415235.1 Acidobacteriota bacterium
GGGCCGCTTCGAGGTCGTGGTGCAACCCTTTCCCGACGCGGGCGGCAAGTGGCCGGTGTCGACCACCGGCGGCGTGGCGCCGCGCTGGCGCGCCGACGGCACAGAGCTCTACTTCGTGGCGCCCGACGCCACGCTGATGGCCGTGCCGGTCACCGCCGCGGGCACGTCGTTCGAGGCTGGCACGCCGGTGGCGCTGTTTCCGACGCGCATCGTGGAGGGCGGGTCCGTGGCGATTGGCCGGCCGCAGTACGCGGTCGCGCGCGATGGCCGGTTCCTGATCAACCAGCCGGTGGGGGACGCCATCGCCGCGCCGATCACGTTGATTCTGAACTGGAATCCCAAGGGGACGAAGTAGTAGCCAACGGCACTGGGACGCTCTGGCTGCAATGCGTAACGTGATACGCTACACTTTACGCCGTGCGGATCAGAGGATTCCTCCACAAAGGCCTGCGGCGCCTGTACGCCGAAGACAACCCGAAGGGACTTCCCGCTGATGCCGCAGACAAGCTGCGAAAGATGCTGGCGTTCCTCCAGGACATGGAGAGCATCGACGAACTGCACGCGATCCCGGTGTGGAAGGCGCACCAGATGAGAGGGGATCGCAAAGGCGCCTGGAGTCTTCACGTCACGCGCAATTGGCGTCTGACGTTCAGGGTGGACGCGGTGGAAGGCGAAATTCTGAATGTGAACTATGAGGACGACCACTAGCAAAACGCGCGCGAATCGGATGCTGAATCCGCCGCACCCTGGCTCCTTCCTGGCCACCGAGGTCATCAAACCCCTTGAGCTGTCCGTCGCCGCGGCGGCGAAGGTCCTCGGCGTGTCTCGGCCGGCGTTGTCGAATCTGCTCAACGGCCACGCCGACCTCTCCGGCGACATGGCCTTGCGCATCGAACAGGCGTTCGGCGTCAAGATGGACACGCTGATGCGAATGCAGTCGTCGTACGACATCGCGCGCACCAGGGAGCGACAGCATACGATTCGAGTCCGCCGCTACCAGGCGTCGGAAGCACGTCCGTAACGCGGCGGACTCAGGAACACACGCTGGCCCTCATCCCCGGCACCCGACTCGGCGTCTACGAGATCACCGCGCCCATCGGCGAAGGCGGGATGGGTCAGGTGTGGCGCGCGACGGACACGACGCTTGGCCGTCAGGTCGCGATCAAGATCCTGCCGGACGCGTTTGCCGCCGACCCCGAGCGTCGGGCGCGCTTCGAGCGCGAGGCGAAGACGATGGCGTCGCTCAATCATCCCCACATCGCCGCGATCTACGGGTTCGAGAAGTCCCCCCCTTCGACCCCTTCGGCAAGCTCAGGGCCGGCAGGCTCAGGGCCGGCGGGGATGCACGCGCTGGTGATGGAACTCGTCGAGGGCGATGATCTGTCGCAGCGCATCGCCCGCCTCCGCGCCCCTGGCGCTTCGGCGAGGCAGGCAGGAATGCCGCTCGACGAGGCCCTACCGATCGCCAGGCAGATCGCCGAGGCGCTCGAAGCCGCGCACGAGCAGGGGATCGTCCATCGCGATCTGAAGCCCGCGAACATCAAGCTCCGCTGCACTTCGCACTGTCGCCCGACGGCCGCTCCCTCGTCTTTGTCGCCTCCGGCGACGGACCGTCGCGAGTGTGGCTGCGTCCGCTCGGCGAGGCCGAGGCGCGGCCGCTGCCGGGCACGGAGGGCGCGACGGCGCCCTTCTGGTCCCCCGATAGCCGGTCGATCGGGTTCTTTGCGGCCGGCAAGCTCCTCCGCCTCGACGTCGCCGGCGGTGCGCCGCAGGTGCTGGCCACTGGGCTCGGGATCGACCTCAATGGCAGTTGGAGCGCGGACGGCACGATCCTGTTTGCGCGGCAGGTGACCGGCCCTCTGTGGCGCGTCGCACCCGCCGGGCGCGAGCCAGTGGCGGTGACGCGGCTCGATCCGCCGCGCCAAATTGGCCATCGCCATCCGCAGTTCCTACCCGACGGCCGGCATTTCCTGTTCTACGCGACGGGCATGCCTGAGGCGACGGGGATCTACCTGGGGTCGCTCGACGGCGCCGCCCCCACGCGGTTGACGGCCGCGGACTCAGCGGGCACGTTCTTGCCGCCGGACCGGGTGGTCTTCGTGCGACAGGGGACGCTCGTGGCGCGCCGGCTGGACCTCGCCCGCGGGGCGTTGACGGGCGACGCCGTGACGCTGGCCGATCGCGTCGGCGTGGACGGTGATGCCCGCGGGGGCTTCGCCGTGTCGGGCGCGGGCCAGGTCGCCTATCGCGCCGGCGGGAACGCGTCGCGACAGCTCATCTGGGTCGACCGGACGGGCAAGGCCGTGGGCGTGGCCGGCGAGCCAGACGCAAATGACCTGCGGCATCCCGAGCTGTCGCCCGACGGGCGGCGCGTGGCGATGACGCGCGTGGTGCAGGGCAACGGCGACCTCTGGCTGCTGGATCTCCTTCGCAGCGGGATGACGCGCATCACCTTCGACGCGGCCAACGACAACAATCCCGTCTGGTCGCCGGACGGGATGCGGATCGCCTTTAACTCGAACCGAACCGGCGCCTTCGATCTGTACGGACGCCGTCGAACGGGTCGGGGGCCGAGGCACGGCTGCTGGACTCGCCCGACAACAAGGTTCCGCAGGATTGGTCGCGGGACGGCCGGTGGCTGCTGTACTACGAGGTCCACCCCACCACCGGACGCGATCTGTGGGCGCTGGACATGACCACCCCCGACCGCCCCTCGACAAGCTCGGGGCGCCCTGAGCCTGTCG
>JANORI010000564.1:0-8049 GCA_031415235.1 Acidobacteriota bacterium
GATCGACGGTCGTCCAGATTCACGCGTTTCTAAGTGCGCGCTGACAGCGGCGGCCTATGATGCGCAGGACCGCACCCGCCTCGTGCGTCGCCTCCGACACCGCGCCGAACATCTCGGCGTCGGCCTGGTCAACCTTGCGACCGGTGAGGTCGTCGAGAGAGCAGTTTCTTAGGAGCCGGCACGATAGTGCGCCCACGCCCACCCGAGTAGCGTCACCGCCAAGAAGGGATACGCGAAGAACCGCCACGGTTCGGAGAGCGGTGTCAAGGCAGCGCCCATGAAGATGCGCACGGCTACGACCGCAAACAGCAGCGCCGCAACAGACCCGACAACCCGAATCCAGAGTGGCATGGTGTTGGAGGCACCCACGAGAGCGAGTGATGTCGCCCAGAGGCCGACACCGGCCGCGAACGATGGCGCACTGGCCTCAAGGGTCATTGCGGTGCCAGACAGAACGAGTGTCTCCCCAGCGACAAAGACCAAGAAACCCGCCGCCGCGAGAACGTTGCCACGGCGACAGTGATGAACGGCAAGCAACGCAGAAGCCACGACAAGAGCTGTGCCGTCCACACCCCAGGCGACTCCGCGCAACGACGCAGACGGTGCAAACGTGCCCGCGATGCCGAGAACCGCACCAATCACAAGCCCAATGGTCGCGATCAGGCGCAGTCGCGAGTCACTGAGTTCTGATTCCCTGGACTCCATGAGTCTCACCTGTTTCCGCGTGGCACGGCGCCGAATCAACCGCGCGCCGCCAAGTGACACGCGGCGCGGCTTCACCCGGAGGTTAGGCACCCACGTCGAAGACTTGGAGGTCCGCCCCTCTCCAGCGACGGCCGCCACAGCCTGAAGAGGCTCCTCGTGGCGAATCGGCGACTCAACACCGCGTATGTGCTCACGGAGCAGTTCGGCCAGCTCTGGGAGTACCAACGCGAAGGCTGGGCACGGGCATTCTTCGAGCGGTGGCGCGAATCGCTCAAGTGGCAGCGCCTGACACCCTATGTGAGGCCGAGCGTCTGCGAGTAGGCGTAGAGACGTTCGTGGCGATGATCGAGCGCCATTGGGACGGCATTGCCGCCTACTGCCGGCCGGAGCACGAGGTCAGCGTGGGCGTGGTCGAGGGGCTCAACAATAAGAGCCGCGTGCTCCAGCGTCGAGCGTATAGCTACCGGGACGAAGAGTATCTGAAGCTCAAGATCAATTTCCGCGTTCCTGCCCCCGCTACCCCGAAGTGCCTCCCGAGGCCCACTGTGATCCGCGTTGATCCGCGTAGACCGATGTTTCCTATCGTCCTCGAGGAAGAAGTCGCGCTTCTCTGATCTCCTCGATCGTCCAGCCGCCGTCGAAGGTGCCGGCGGCGACGCGCCACACCGGATTCCAGTCGGGATTGAACTGGCGCTCGTTGGTGCTCTGGCCTTCACTGCGGGCGCCGAGCGCATTGGTCTCGAACTGCAGGCCGTTGCGGCGATCGCGGAAGGTGTCGAAGCCGAAGCCCACCGAGTCGCCCTGCCGGATGTTGTTGCTGTCGCGGCGCAGCTCGTTGGCCACCCGGCGTTCGGGCTGGCTCTCCCACGCCTTGAAGCTGACGTAGAGGTTGTCGTCGTCGAACGACACCCACACCTCGGTCTTCTCGGTGGCCTCGGCGCCGGCCTGCGGCTCCATCTGGATGAACTGCGAGGCCGGACGCAGGCTGCTGTAGAGGGCTTCGTCGAGCGTGCCGTCGATGCGCATCGGCGCCGGCACGCGCACGGCCATCACGGTGGCGCGGCCCTGATCGTCGCGCGTGATGGTGTCGGGCAGCACCGGCGCCGGCGGACCGTCGCCTGGGGCGACAGGCGGCCGCGGGGCGCCGGCTGGCTGCGCCGCGGCGTCTCCGGCGACAAGCAGAAGCGCCAGGAGCGCGACGAGGACGTTCATCGGTGAGCGGTCACAACGCCGCGCAGTATATGCCCAGCCTCTCGAGGGGGCTAGACAGGTCGCGAGTCCTTGGGTAGCAGCCTCAGGCCGAGCTTCTTGCCCACGTCGCGGATGCGTTCGTCGAGGCTCAGAAGTTCGAGTCCGGCCACCGCCGAGCGAGCGACGAGCACAGACGCCAGATGAATGGCGTCGAGGGTCCGGATCGGATCGCCGGGAAACGGTTGCCGCGCACGGTCCACGATCTCGGGCCCCATGCGGAGCACGTGCCAGTGCGCGGCGGCGGTGGCCACGTGGGCGCGGCGGTCCGCGACCTCCGCTTCCGTGAGTTCACCAAGTGCGGCCGCCCGGTGGAGGACCCGATCGCACTCGATGAGCGTGAGATCCGACGCGACCACGGTCTCGGTTTTCGCCAACGTCTGGCGCACGAAGGTACCGGCCTCCTCGTCCAGCAACCACGCGAGGATCGCGCTCGACTCGGCATACAGGCTCATCGGTCGCCGCGCTCGTCCCGCAGCAACTCGGCCGCTGTCCGCTTTCGCCGACGCGCGCGCGGGAGCGCGGGGTACAGGTTCCGGTCGGCTGGAGCGCCGATCGTGATCAGGTTGCGACGGGCGAGAGCGAGCAGGCCAGGGGGCACCGACGCGTCCGTCGCGCCATGCCCGGGGGGTGCGAGTTCGGCGACCACCTGACCGCGATCGGTCACCAGCACGCCTTCACCGGACTTGGCCTGTCGAAGGTATTCGCTCAGTCGGTTCTTGAGCTCACGTACGCCAACCGTCTTCATGAACCCAAATGTAGCTCCGTGTGGCCACATTATCAAGGGACGATTACGCAAACACGTCAGCGAGAGCTGGAATCGTCCCTGCGCCGTTAGCGGGGAGTTGAACGGAGCGTCGCCGGCGAATCCGTTAGCTCGAGAACAATAGCGCTGAATCGCCGCCAAGTAGAGCGAAGTACGCGAAGGCGAGGTCGCCGGCGAAGTGCAGCGCCATGCCCGGGAGGATCGAACCGGACTTCAGCGCGAGGTGCCCATACACCACTGACGCGATGAAGATGCCTGGCGCGAAGGTGAGCAGATAGGTGAGGCCTTGCGAGGCGTGGAGCAACGCGAAGATCGCGCTCGTCACCAGGATCGCGAACGTGGGACCGACGCGCTCCAGGTGGCTCTGCATGTAGCCGCGAAAGGCCATCTCTTCGACAACACCGGCGACCGTCGGGCCCATGAGCAAGACGGACCAGCGAAGTGCGGTTGAATAGGCGCTCACGTCGACCGGCGGGCGACTGGCCCCCATCAGCACATACACCATGGAGAGCCCGACCATTGCGCCGATCAAGCTGAGGACCGTGGCCAGGCTGTCTCCAGACCATGCGCCGGGCTGCGGCCGCCATAGACGACAGTGGAATCGTCGAAACGCCGATGTGCTGCGCGGCCAACCGCGGCCGCTGAGCCACACGAGCATGATGACCAGCCAGCACGCCGTGGTCGCAGCGGCCCAGGGCGACTCCGGATGCTCGCGCACGTTCAACCTGATCAGCGCGACCCATGAAAGCGTGCCAATCAGCTGAATCGACAGGCCCATCAGGAGCGCAACAGCGACGGTCTTGCCTACCGTGGGGATCGCCGCGTTCGGCGTGGCGACGGCATCGGTCATGGCGCTTCCTTTCGTGCAGAAGGTGCAAAGTGGTGGGACCCGCGTTCAATGAGCCCGAAGACCCAGCACATGGGACATCCGCGAAACGCGATGAGCGCGGCAAGGAGCGCGGCAATCGCGACGAGCGGTTCGCGCGTCGACATCGCCACAGCCAGCAGCGCAAGGCCAAGGCCGCCACGCACGAGCCAGGTGTAAAGCGCGCGGCGCGTCGCCACGCAGGTCGCCACCGTCATGTGGCGCCCTCCGTCAAGTGTTTCCGAGCGGCGGCACGGGCGCGTCGGAGCAGGCTCTTCGCGGCCTCACCCGAGAGGGTCAGCCGCCGGGCTATCTCGGGAATCGTCAGGTCTTCGAGGTCGCGCAGCAGGATGATCTGACGGTACTTCTCGGGCAGCGCGGCCAACGCGCGCGCCACATCCAGGCGCAGCTGATGGTCGGGCACCTGGGCGAAGCGCGCCGAATCCTCGATCGTCTTCAGTTCCTCGACGCTGCGCATGAACATCAGCACGGGTAGGGCACAGAGCCGTGCGACGACTCTGACGAGCCAGGCGCCCAGCGCGGCTGGGCTGCGAATGCCGCCGACGCGCCGATAGACCACGATCAGGGCTTCCTGCACGACGTCCTCAATGGATGACGACGCATAGCACTGTAACCGCGCGTAACGCTGGATGTCGGGCCGCAGCTGCGACAGCAGCCGTTCGAGGGCCGCCCGGTCGCCAGCCTGCGCCGCCGCGAAGAGGTCCTTGTCAACATGCAGCATCGACCGTCTAGCCTATAGGAGAGGGCGATTGGGTAAAACGGGTCGCGGGCGGACGAAAAAAGCACCGGCTTCGCCAAGTCGGGGCGTGCTCAATGATTGGCGGCGTTCGCAGCTGGGCCGCCGGTCCTCGGCCCGGCCACGGCGCGCGCTGGTCCTTCTCACCCCGGCTGCTTGCCACGACCAAAGCCCGGGCAGCGCCTTTCCAAATGGAACGTGGTTGGGACGAGCGCGGCGCCTCTCAAAGAAACGAGTAGTCGCGAAGTGTTGACCTGTGGGGACCAACTCCCTGCGCGACATCCCGCAGTTCGCAGCGCAGCGTTGTCGCCCTCGGCGGCGATCGCCAGCGCCAGACTACTCGGTGCGCAGCGCTTGCATGGGCGCCACCGCGGCCGTACGCGTGGCCGGCACCATCGAGGCCACGAAGGCCGCCAGCGCCAGCGATCCGGCGGCCGCGCCGAGCGCCACCGGATCCCAGATGGCCACCCCGTAGAGCTGCGACGACAGCAGGTAACCGGCGCCCACCGCGAGCGGCAGCCCCAGAGCCAGCCCCAGTGCGACGCGCCGGAAGGCGCCGCCGAGCACGAGGCGCATGACCGAAGTGCGATCGGCGCCAAGGGCCATTCGCAGGCCGATCTCACTCGTGCGCCGAGCCACCGAATAGGCGGTGACCCCGTAGAGACCGATGGCGGCGAGCGCGAGCGCGACGACGCCGAAGAGGCCGGCCAGGCTCGCCACGGCGCGCGGCTGGTCGAACGTGTGCTCCACCTGCTCGGCGAGCGTGCGCACGCCGAGCACCGTGAGGTTCGGATCGGCTTCAGCCAGCACCCGGGCCACCTGAGGCTCGAGTACCCCGGTCGGCGCGCCGGTGACCAGCATGATGCCGCCCACGTAGTGAGAGGCCGTCTCGACCCGCCGCATCATCGGATTGGCGTAGTCCACGGTCTGTGCCAGCGGCACGAAGAACATCGGCCGCATCGGGCGATTCAGCTGGAAGCCGGCGAAGCGCGCGTCTTCGACCACGCCGACGATGCGGAACGTGCTGGCGTTCTCGGGCAGGTTCAGGCCGAAGTGCTGATTGATCGGATCTTCGTCGGCCGTGAAGAAGCGCTTCACGAACGCCTCGTTCACGACGGCGACGTTTTGCGACGTGGCGGTGTCGCCGGTGCCGATGTGGCGGTCCTTGACCAGCTTCACACCCAGCTAAAGAGAAACTCGCCCTCACGCCACAACATGATGTGGGCCGGCATTCGGATCAGCACCAGCGGCGTTTCGTCCATCGGGGTGCGTCGAAGACGCGTGACGCACTAATGTCTCCTATCGTCCGAACGCGGTGGCGGCAGCCGTGGACCCTGCCTGTTCGATTTGGGCACCTCGAGCGTTTATGGGCTGTAACGAGCATTGTGCTGCGGGTCGTCCCTGCGGACCACCCAGGCCTAATCGGTCCGAAGCGCCGACGAGAGCTGTCTCGAAGAGGAGAGCTGTGTAATGAAGAATCGCCTGACAATGGCCGTGGCCGCGGTGTCCCTCTTCATATTTGGCCTTCCCACGTCGGCCGACGCGCAGACGCCCGCCATTCCGGCGCCGGTTCTGAAACCGCCCCCGAAGATCGTCTCTCTCCATCGCCCCAGGGAGGACTGGAAGGTCGTCACGACAATCGACCTGACCATCCAGCCCACGACGGTTCCCGCGGTCGAGCGAACCTTCCGATGGACCAAGCCCGTTCACGGCAAACTCCTATGCGAGGGGGAGGACCCGAAAAAGCCACTTCAGGCCACGACACCTGCCGGGATATCGGCGGTCCGCTGTACGTACGAGCCCGAGGTCGGCTTCCATAGCGACGTCGATACGTTCAAGTACGACGCCAAGTTCGAGGGTGGTCCGTTCGCCGAGCAGGCCGAAGTCACGATCGAAGTCCGCGACCGGGGCTTCCGCTGGGAGTTCAAGACCGCCGGGTCAACGGTCACGAGCGACAAACCGGATCCTCAGGCGCTTCGCCAGATTCCGTCCATCATTGGCGGCACGTCGCAGGACTTCCTCTTCTCGGTGAACTGGCAAACGGTGCGTCCGAAGAGGCTGCTTGCCAACGCGGCCGTGGCGAAAAGACCCGGCCTGCTAAGAACCGTCGACATGAAGATCGCTGACAACCTTGCGTCGCAGAGCGCGAACTTCCTGATCGAAACCGGCGTCCAGTCCGAGGCAGTGGCTGCAACCGTGACCGACGTGGGCGCATCGGCCACGACGGCCCAACCAGGGGGCACAGGAACAGGAACCGGCACGAGCACCCCGGGCACCACGACTGTGGCGTCGGCGGCGCGGCGAAACATGGTGCTTCGCGGCGAGTTCAACTACAACGCCGGCTTCAACGTTGACGGCGCCGGCCGCTTCGTCGAGGTTGGGGCCGTCGGAAAGGGCAGTTTCAGCACGGTTCTGGATCCGGACGAATCGTTCAAGGAGGCGCTCGGCCGCGTGGTGCAGGTCGTGCCCAAGGATCGGAGTGCGTATAAGGGCGACATCGGAGTTCGCTTCGCCGTCAAACAAGCGCACGAAACGGAGACGACGACCATCGTGAACCCTGACGGCCAGACGGAGCGGCCGACGAACATCGAGAACATGTTCCTGGTGGAGGCGATGCTGCGGTTCGACACCTCGGTGTCAGACCTGGCCACGGACACGGCGGACGGCGATTCGCGCAAGCGGTGGGCGATCCGCGCCGAGTTCTCGCCCGAGATCACCGCGCTGCCGGGCCACCAGCTTCCCACGATTGGCTTCGAGGTCTCGAAGGCGTGGGCCGGCGGTCCAACGGCCGTGAAGGTCACCTACGGCATGAACCTGTCCGCGACCAAGGGAATCTTCAAGTGACGCAGGAGATGACATCGTGATGCGCGCGCGAACTCGAATCGGCGTTCTGGCGGCCTGGACCGCCACGGCCGGGCCGTCGGCAGCGACGCGCGCGTCCTCCGAGAGGCCGGCGGGCCACGAGGCATGCGCCTCGCGAGTTGCAGCGAACACGATCAGCGAGACGGCCCAGGTCATCGCCAGGCCGCACTGGGCCATCCGCCGTGCTGCCGATCCCGGCCGTGACGACGCGTTCGTGCACGCCTGGCCGTGGTCCATCTTCACGCTGATGCTGAGGCTCCTACCGCTTCGGCCCGCCCGGCGTGCGTTCCTGGTACCGGGCGCCGCTGAGGACGCCCTCGATGGCCCGGTTGCCTTCGTGGCATGCGTACTCGTAGATGCGGTACTCGTCATCTTTGGTCAGCGGGAAGGCCAGTGACCACGGCTGCGTAAAGGTCGCCGGGTCCTCGATCCGCGCGTCGTAGTCGATCCGGTCGGGAGCCGTTCTCGTGAAGCGCTCGACGATCTTCAGGGCCGTGCTTTGAGGGATGCCCTTGATCCGGCCGGACGCCGCGCTGGTCGCAATCCAGTTCTGGTCGCTGAAGTTGGTGGTCTCGACCACCAGCGTGTCGCCGTCCCATCGTCCGCGCGAATCGCCCTCCAGCAGGCGCAGCGTCGAGGGCAGGGGCGGGCGGCCATCCATCGGGACGATCCGCGCGTCGTGGATCATCTCGGCGTGAATCACGACGTAGCCGGGCGTCTGGACGATTTGGTAGGCGTTGTTGTAGCCGGCCGGGATGATCCACCCCGGCACGCCGCGCGAGATGCAGCGGTCCCACATGCTCATGAACTCGGGGTGCTCGGTGCTGCGGGTCAGCGCCTCGTCTC
>JANORI010000565.1:0-6735 GCA_031415235.1 Acidobacteriota bacterium
GGCGAACTGCAGCGGCGCGTCGGTGAGGGGCGTCGTGATCTCCACGCGCATCTCAGGAGGCGGCGTCTGGCGCAGATAGCGCAGCGTCGGCGTCGCCATCGCCGCGATCAGCAGCGTCGTGACGGCGAGGGCGGCCACTAATGTCAGCGCGCACTTAGAAACGCGTGAATCTGGACGACCGTCGATCTGATCGCCACGCGTTGCGGGCGCTGGATCTGATGTGGCACTGGTCGTCGAAGGGCACTGCAGGCGTTCGGCGGCGGTGGTGATCACCCCGCAGGTGACCGGCGAGGGCCGCCGGGCGCCCCGCCGACGCCAGGGAGGCCTGCTGCTACGCTGTCGGGCAGCGACGAAGCGAGGTGAGGGCCTGGAGCTGATCCCTCCAGGCCCTCGGTGACCGTCTCGATGCTGCGACAGACCAAGCCGGTCGGCTCTGGTTGTGCCACGGTTTCCGGATGATGTCCAGGCGAAGCCCGTCGTCGCGCCGCCGACGTGGACCCGCCGCTGCGACAGAAAGCCTGTCGGCGCTGTAGCCGACCCTTCGCGATCTGCGCGTCGTGCGATCGGGGCCACGCGTATTGCTCGTCCACGTGCCGGACCGCCGGCCGCCAGCGATCGGTGTGCGCCGCCCGGCGGCGCCATCGCGCCAGCCCGGAAGGTCGCCTCGATCACCGCGATCACCAGCGCGCGTATCGGGCCCGCGTGAGGGATCAGACTTCCCAGCGGGCCGGCGCGCCGGCCACACTGCCCGCCGACACGTCGATGGATCCGGTGCCGACCGCTCCCCTGGTGGGGGCGTCGCGCTGCATGGTCTGTGGCCGCGAGAGCGCGTGGCTCCTTCCACCGCCCTGGCAGATCCGTCGCGTGTCCCTGGAGCCACGCCATGATCACGCCCGCGCAGCACGCCGAGGTCCGCCGTCTCTACTACGCCGAGCATTGGACCGTGGGCACCATCGCCGCCCAGCTCGGCGTCCATCATGAGACGGTCGCAGCCGCGCTCAATCGGGCGAGCGTGCTCACGCGCGGCGGACGGTGCCGATCGACGGCGCTCGACCCGTATCTGCCGTTCCTGCGCGACACGCTCGCGCAGTATCCGCGCCTGCGGGCGACGCGGTTGCACGAGATGCTGCGCCTACGCGGCTATCCCGGCTCCGCCGCACAGGTGCGCCGCACGGTGCGCCGGGTGCGGCCGGCGCCGCCGAGCGAGGCGTACCTCCGCCTCACGACCCTGCCCGGCGAAGTCGCGCAAGTCGATTGGGGCAGCTTCGGCACGATCCGCATCGGGCGCGGCACGCGGTCGCTGTCCGCCTTCGTGCTCGTGCTCGGCTACTCGCGCGCACTCCACGCCGTCTTTACGCTGGACCAGACGCTGGAGAGTTTCCTGCGCGGGCATGTCGAGGCCGTGGACGCGATGGGCGGCTGTGCCCGTACCCTCATGTACGACAATCTCAAGACGGCGGTGCTCGATCGCCAGGGGAGCGCCATCCACTTCCACCCGCGCCTGCTGGAGCTCGCGGGGCATTATCACTTCGCGCCCCGTCCCTGTGCACCCGCGCGGGCCAATGAAAAAGGGAAGGTCGAGCGACAGATCCAGTACCTGCGCCATGCGTTTTTCGCCGCGCGCCCGTTCCGCGACCTCGACGACCTGCGCGCGCAATTCGTCCAGTGGCGCGACACCGTCGCGCATCAGCGCCGCCACCCGGATCAGCGCGACCAGACCGTCGCGCAGGTCTTCGCCGAGGAGCAGCGCGTGCTGCTCCCGCGCCCTGCGCATCCCTTTGAGACCACGCTCGTCCGCCCGGTCCGCTCCGGCAAGCAGCCGTACATCAGCTTCGATCGTAATCGCTACTCCGTGCCGCACACCCACGTGCGCCGGCCCGTCACGTTGCTCGCCGACGCCACCGTCGTGCGCGTCGTGGACGGGCTCACCGAGATCGCGCGCCACGGCCGCAGCTACGACACCGGCGTGGTCGTGGAAGACCCGACGCATGTCGCAGCGCTCACGGCCGCGAAGCACGCCGCCCGGCCGGTCACCGCGCGGGAGCGCCTCCGGCAGGCCGTGCCCCGCCTCGACCGGCTCTTCGATCAGTGGGCGACCCACGGCGATGCGGGCGTGTCGCAGCTGCGCCGCCTGCTCGATCTGCTTGACGACTACGGCGCGCCGGCGCTCACGGCGGCCGTCGATGCGGCGTGCACCCACGAGGCGCCCAGTGCCGGCACCATCGCCCACCTGCTCGACCAGCAGCGCCGGCGGCGCGGCCTCCGCCCCGTCGTGCCGCTCGTACTCCCGAATCACCCCGGGGTGCAGGACCTCACCGTCCAGCCCCATGCCTTGGAGTCCTACGATGCCCTCAGTCCCGACCGTCCCGACCCCACCCGCGATCCTGAGTAGCCAGCTGCGACGCCTCGGCCTCACGCGGGTCGCCGAGGATCTCAATGACCTGCTGGCGCGCGCGGCGAAAGCGCGCTGGACGTCCGTCGCGCTGCTCGAGGCCCTCGCCACCACCGAACTGGAGGACCGGGGCCGTCGCAGTCTGGAGCGCCGCTTCAAACACGCGCGGCTGGGCCGCTTCAAGCCCATGGCCGATTTCGAGTGGACCTGGCCGAAGGCGATCGACCGGCCCCTCGTCGAGCGCGTGCTCAGTCTCGACTTCCTCACGCACGCCGAAAATCTCGTCCTCGTCGGCGCCCAAGGGCTCGGCAAGACCATGATCGCCAAGAACACCGTGCACCAGGCCATCCTGCACGGCCACTCGGCGCTCTTTACCACGGCCGCCGACCTCGTACTGGATCTCAACGGCCAAGAGACCGCCCGCGCCCTCGACCGGCGCCTCCGGCACTACGCGCGGCCCCAGCTCTTATGCATCGACGAGATTGGCTACCTGGCCTACGACGCGCATGCGGCGGACCTGCTCTTTCAGATCGTCACCCGCCGTTACGAGCAGAAGTCCATCGTCTTGACCACGAACCTTGCCTTTCGCGACTGGCACACCATCTTTCCCAACGCCTCCTGCGCCGTCGGCCTCATCGATCGGCTCACGCACCACGCGGAGATCATCAAGATCACCGGCGACAGCTATCGCCTCCGCGAGGCCGAACGCGATCAGCAGGCGCGCCGGGCCTCCTAGCGCTCACCACGGCGGCCCTACACGGGCCGCCGACTTCCGTCCAGATTTACGCGCTTCTTGGGGATCGCCAACACGCCGCGCCTGGGTCGGCGTAGTCGAGGTGGTCTTTGAGTGTGCGATAGACCAGCACCGCGAGCTTGCGGGCCGTGGCGGTGATGGCCTTGGCCTTGCCGATGCGGAAGGCCACCCGCCGATAGAACGCGCCCAATGCGGTCTGAGTACGCCCGAGATTCATGGCGCCGAGGCGAAAGATGGCCGCGGCGCGATTCGCCGAGGGCTGTGTTCGGCTGCTCAGCAGACGGCCGCCCGAGATCTTGTTCTGCGGGGCCAGGGTCAGCCACGAGGTGAAATGCTTCTCGGTGGGCCAGCGCGTCATGTCGGTGCCAATCTCCGACAGTAACCGGAGCGCGTTGTAGGGGCCGAGGCCGTCGATCTGGGACACATCGACGCCGGTGCGCTGGTGCAGTGGCGTGCGAACATCGAAGCGCGGTTCGTGGTCGCGCGGCTTCTGTCGGCGCCGGGCGGCGGGCAGCAGCACCGGTGACGGCGGCGTGGTCGCGGCCAGCTGAGCGAGATGGGCTTCGACGGCGACATCGCACGCCGTGAGTTGCCGCTGATAGCTATCAAAGAGTTCGAGGTTCTGCTGGAGGGCGAAGAGGTGTTCGGGGCGATAGTTGCCGGTCAGTGCCGCGGCGATCTCGGCCTCGGACGCGTGACATCGGTAGTCTCGATGGCGGGCGAGCTGCTGCGGGTCGCGCTGCCCGGCGACGATGTCGCGCAGGATGCGCAGGCCAGTCACCCCGGTGATGTCACTGACGACCAGCGGCAGCTGCACGTTCATCTGGACCAACGCCTTCTGCATGCGCTGCACGAGGGCGCCCGCACTCTCGATCAGCGTCGTCCGATGTCGAAGATACGCGCGCAAGGGTGACATCTCGCCGCACCCGGCGGGTCCTCGGCGGCGAATCGGAGCCCTCGCCGCTGCGTCTTCTGACGCGCCACTCGCACCGTGAGTGCGAGCGACACAGACGGGATGCGAATAGCAGGGGTCCGCTTGTACGTCGGACCAGTCGCCGGAAGGTGCGTGTGGCCGGCAGGGCGACGTTGAGCCGATGAGGACCTGCCGGGTGCGGCGAGCTACCGTGCCGCCTGCGGGCGTTCAGTTGCTGGGCGCGTCGCTCAGTTGCCGAGCGTACGTGCGTTCGCGGCAGACAACGCGCGAACATCGTCCGATACGCGAGCGTCATCGCTCGCCCGCTGCCAGAACTCACGCGCGGCGGCACGGGCGTCATTCCAGACCTCCAGCGTATCGGCAGTCGCGCGGGGCGGCGCAAACACTCGTGGCGGCACTTGGCCATCGGCGGTCGGCGCGTAGAACATCGACACTTGATCGAACGTCGGCGCCAGTCGTAGCGTTGCACCGTCAGAGAAGCAGATGACGTTGTACGGATGCCGATCCGTATTGGCGATGAGTGCGCCGAACGCATCGAGCCACTGAAGGCGTCTGGCATCTTCACGAGACACACGCCCGGCATCTCTCAGGAGAACGGCGGCTCGCGCCCATGGGTCCGCGGGATCGTCTTGAACCGCGGCCAGGCTCAGCACGGCGAGACGCCCTCTGATGCCGACGCGATCGAACCGTTCGCTCTCGAGGAAGCAGTGTGAATCGCTGTCGATGATGCTGGTCTGCGCAGCGGGCACGCCGCGCGAAGCCGCCACGCTCAACGCCAGCGCTTCGAGCACGAGCAGATCACACCAGCGCCTGGCCACGACAGCACCGGCACCGCCACGAGCAGCGAACTTGACCAGCACGTGACGTCCGTCAACGAAGGCGCCGAACTTCGGCCGTTCACCGCCCGCCGATGATCCTGGTGGATGTCCTGCAATCGTCGCATCGGCCAGATGGGGATAGTCGCTGCGGGTTCTCAGAGGGATGTCGAGTGCTTGCCAGCGCGCAAACGATTCGTCCCCAACGATGAGATTGCCGGGCGCGTCTTCGCCGCGATGCGACAGCGCTAGCAGAATGTGGTGATCGGACCAATCCATCAAGCGCGCCGGCAAGCGGAGATCGGCGTGCGTTGCGGCGAAGTGTCGTCCGAGGAATCCAGATGGACGCGCATCCGCGAGTTCGATCGGCAGCCCGTCCGATACGGTGCCGCCGGGTATCCACACCGTCTGTCGAGTTGCCAGCGTGACCAGTTCGCCTTCCGGACGTGCGGCTCCGGTTTCCAGAACGCGAAACATGGGGAAGCGCGAGGTCTCCAGCGTGGCCCACGTTTGACGCAGCCCGTAGCGCGTGGCCCGACCTCGACCGATGGGGACGACGTCGGTGCCCGCCTCTCGGACCGCGCGCATCAGCGTGGCGGGCGAGACGTCGAGTCTTCGCCGCAACTCTGCCGCGGAAAGAACTCCACGGCTGAGCTGAGTTAGAACAGGGCCCATAACGAAACGATTATATGGTCAATATTTGACTTAGCTTATTGAAAATTGACGATGAACTTACCAATGAATGAAACGATTTATGAAACGATTAGCAGAGGCTCGGATCTTGGCAGGCATGGCAGCTCGCCGTGCCCGGCGGGTCCTCGGCGGCGAATCGGAGCCCTCGCCGCTGCGTCTTCTGACGCGCCACTCGCACCGTGAGTGCGAGCGACACGGACGGGATGCGAATAGCAGGGGTCCGCTTGTATGTCGGACCAGTCGCCGGAAGGTGGGTGTGGCCGGCGGGGCGACAAGGACTTCTGTTGCGGCGCCACGCGCAACCGCTTCATCTGCGACAGGCTGTTGATGATGCCGTCTGCGATCCCCTCGCTGAGGTACTCGGTGTCCGGGTCGCCGCCGGCGCTGATGAGCGGCAGCACCGCCAGCGACTCCACGCGCCTGCGCGCGTCGCTCGCCCGCGCGGTCTTCGTGACCGCCGGGGCACCGCCGGATGCGGCCCCGCGCTGCAGACGCAGCAGATCGGCCTTCGCGTCGGCGGCGGTCTGGTAGCGCAGGGCCGGCGCTTTCTCGAGCGCCTTGCGAACGACGTGCGCCAGATCCGGCGGCAGCCGTTCGAGTCCGCACGGCGGGTGATTGAGAATCGCGTCGACGATCATGGCCGACCTGGCGCCGGCAAACGGCACCGTGCCTGTCGCCATCTCGTGGATCACGACGCCGAGGGCAAAGAGATCCGTCCGCTCGTCGGCCTCGTGTCCTCGGACTTGTTCCGGCGCCATGTAGGCCACCGTGCCGAGCACGACCCCGGGGGAGGTCCGGAAAGCGTCGGGGATCGCGGTGGCCATTGCGGTAGCGGCGGGCTCGGGCTCGAGGCGGTGTCGTGCCAGACCGAAGTCGAGCAACCGGGCACCGCTCTCGGTCAGCGCGACGTTGGCGGGTTTGAGGTCGCGGTGGACGATCCCCTTCCGGTGCGCGGCGTCGAGGGCATCGGCGATCTCGACGGCGATGCGGACCGTCTGCGACGGCCAGCGCGCCCTTCGCGAGCCGCTGCGCCAACGTGTCGCCCTCCAGGTGCTCCATCACCAGGTAGTCGATCCCGTCCTGCGTGCCGACGTCGAAGACGGCGCAGATATGGGGGTGACTCAGGGCCGCCAGCGCCTTGGCTTCC
>JANORI010000566.1:0-20084 GCA_031415235.1 Acidobacteriota bacterium
TCCGTGAACGGCACGGCTTCCATCTCGACGGGTACGAGCCCGCCATCGGGCCCCGGCCCGTACACGGTAGCGAGCCGGCTTTTGCGATCGGGACCCACCCAGAACACGGTGTCGATCATCCCGAGTGGCTGAAACACGCGACGCTCGAGGAACACGTCGAACGGCATTCCGGACCAGACCTCCACCAACCGGCCCAGGACCGTCGTGGCCTCGCTGTAGCGAAAGCGGGCGTGGGGATCCTCCATGAGCGGTGCCTTGACGATTTTGCCGATGAACTCGGGCAGCGAGTCGGCGCGGGAGCGCACCGCCTGCGCGCGGTACAGCTCGGAGGTGCGGTGGCTGAGCCCAGATGTGTGCAGCAGCAGGTCTTCGACTGTGATGGACCGCGTGGGCTTTCTCGGTGCGGCGCCCGGTGCGTCGACGACCTGTACCTGCGCAAACTCCGTCAGATACTTCTCCACCGGATCGTCGAGCCGGAACTTGCCCTCGTCGAAAAGCATCATCACGGCCACGGCGGTGACCGGCTTGGCCATGGAGTAGATACGGAAGAGTGAACGCTCGGTCATCGGCGTGCGCGCGCTCACGTCCTGCACGCCGACGGCCTGCAGGTAGCCGACCGTGCCGCGCCGCGCCACGGCCGCCACGGCCCCGGCGATCTTGCGATCGGCCACGAGCTGCGTGAGCAGGGCCGTCGCTTCCTCGAGCACGGCCGGGGCGAGTCCCGCGTTCGCGGGCGTCACTCGCGGCAGGGGAGACTGGGCGTCGATCAGGGCGGACAGTGCAAACACGAGGGCGACGGCTGGGACGAATCGAGTGGTCACAGCTGCATTCTAGTGCTGCCCGATCCAGGTCCAGTGACTAGTGTCCCGAATCAGAAATTGTGACGAATGTTCCTGGCGCGGCGCCCGGATCGCAAGGCGCGAGGAGTGAGCATGTTGGCCAATATGTGAGCGACGAGCAACGCGGCGAGGCGGGATGCCCCGCCTGGAATATGTCAGCGAACTTCTGATTCGGGAAGTAGCTAGCGGCCCTCGAACGTGGTCCGGATGACTTCGAAGAATGTCTCGGCCATGCGCTGATATCCGGCCGCGGTGGGGTGCAGACCGTCGATGCCAATGAACGTCGTGACGCTCGACGCCATCGCCGCATGAAGGTCCACGACGATGGCACTTTCGGCAGCCGCGTTGGCCCGGATGCTGTCGTTCACGGTCTGCACGAGCGCCACCGGCAGCGACAACCGTCCTCCGGGCCTGACGGGCGGCAGCGTCGCCACCATCACCGTCGCACCCCGGGCGCGCGCCGCCCGAATCATCGTCTGCAATCCCAAGAGCGCGTTGTTCACCCCGGTGCTGTTGGGCGAGGCTTCGAGGTCGTTGGCGCCCTCCAGCAGCAGCACGACCTGCGCGCCCGATGCGGCCAGCACGCTGGGGAAGCGCTTGGCGCCATCGATCGCCCATTCCCGAGGTAGACCGGCGTTGGTCACGACGAATTGCTGCGCCTGGGTAAAAAACCGGCCTCGGAGGCGCGCCAGCAGCTGAGTGGGATACGACTCTGAGGGCACCACGATCAGCCTGAAATTCGGGTAGGCGTCCTGGCCGAGTGCGCCCGCCGTTGTCGTGATGGGCACGGTGATCTCGCCGGCCGTCATGCTGTCGCCGAACGCCAGGAAGGTCGTGCGCGAGAGCGGCGGCGGCGCCACGTTGACGTTGAACGCGCACGCGGCCGTCGAGTTGCGTGCGTCGGTGGCCTGACAGGACACGCGGGTAGTGCCCACTGGGAACGGCGTGCCGGCCGGCGAGCATGACGCCGTCACCGGCAGCACGCCTCCCGTGGTCGTCGCTGCCGGCACTTGAATCGACACCGGCGCACCGGTAGTCGACTGCCCGAGCACGTCGGCCGGACACTGAATCGCGAACTGCTGCACCTGCGGCGTCGGCGCCGTGGGGGTGTCGCCGCCACAGGCGGCCGACACCCCAAGCGCGACGGTCATCGCGAGGACGCGAGAACGACGAAGCGTCTGGCGTAGGTCGCGCGTCAGCCAGCCCATGGACGCTCCGATGATATCGAGGCCCGCTCGGCCGGGCAACGGGAGGCCCGCCGAGGCCGGCCGCTCAACGCGTGGAGAACTCGAAACAGCCCGGTGTCACGAGCAGCCGGCTGGCCGAGGGGAAGGTCAGGCTGTTCGGGGCCATCAGGCCCGCGGCGACGAACTGCACCGTGCGGACCTTCTCGCCCAGGCCGTCGAACACGTAGGTGTACGGCACGACAAACGAGACCCAGAGCTCGCCAGACGGCGAGAGCGCCGCCGTACGAATGGTGGGTGATACCAGAGGCACCTCGGTGCCGTCGATGGCGCGGCGCGGCCAGGTGGACGGCAGCGACGCCACGACCGGGTCGAGCTCTCGGCCCTGAATCACGCGGTGGAAGAGCAACTCTCCGTTGGCGCTGAAGCGCGAGAACGCCGGCTGGCCGGCCAGGAACACGAACCAGTAGCCGCCGTCGGCGTCCTTGAGCGGGATGCCTGCATTCAGCGCCAGGTGCAGCTCACGGTCGTGTTCGTGGCCGGTGGCGCGGAGACGGCCAACGGTACGCACGGGCGTGCCGGCAAGGCCGTACTCGGTCATGAGCCCGCCGGTCTCGGGCTGGCTGATGAGCACCGAGCGTCCGGTGTACTGCAGCGTGCCGACGCCGCTCAGCGAGAGGCTGCCGAGGGTGACGCGCGGCGTCGCGCGCCCCGGCAACGTGAAGCCGCCCGCCCGCTGGCCGTCGAGAGTGAAGATCTGCACCCGTTCCCGGCCGTTGGGCGCGTCGGCCACCACGAAGGTGCCACCGGGCTCCGCATCGAACGCGGTTGGCTCGATGACGCGGCCGTCCTCGCCGCCGATGGCCACCAGCTTCCGGCTCCCCGTACGACCTGAGGTGACGGCGTAGACGGCATGTCCGCGCCGATCGAACACCAGCTCCTGGCCCGATGCCACACGTTCGAAGCCCAACGGCTCCCGGAACTCGCCGACGATCTCCACCGGCAGGGCACTGATGGAGCGCAACGTCTCCACACCTCCTGGCGACCCCGGGGGCTTTCGGGCCATCGGCTGCGCAACTCCCGCGACCGCACACCACGCCACCATCGTCGCTATCGTCGCGATGTGCGCCACCCGCAGCCCGGTCAACAGCGAGCCTAGTAGGCGGCGAGTGTGCGGATGGCGGCCAGCACGTCGGAAGTCTGCGGCAGGATCGCCTCCTCGAGGTCCGGGTGGTACGCTACCGGGCAGTCCATGGCGCCCACGCGCTTGACCGGCGCGTCCAGGTGCTCGAAGAGCTCGTCGCCGATGCGCGCTGCAATCTCGGCGCCGAAGCCGCACGTGACCTGATCTTCGTGCGCCACGATCACGCGGTTGGTCTGCTTGACGAGGGCGGCGATGCCGTCCCAGTCGTAGGGCACGATCGTGCGCAAGTCGAAGACCGCCACGCTCACGCCGAGCTTTTCGGCCTGCTGCGCGGCGACCACCGAGCGCTGCACCAGCGCGCCCCAGGTGATGACCACCACGTCGGTGCCGGCGCGCTTGAGCGCACCCTTGCCAAACGGCACCATGTAGTGGTCGCCCGGATACGCACTTTTGTTGTAGGTCTGGCGATACAGGTGTTTGTGTTCCAGGAACAACACCGGATCGTCGCACCGGATCGCCGTGCGCAGGAGTCCCGACGCGTCGGAGGCATTCGACGGAAACGCGATGCGGATGCCGGGGCAGTGCGCGAAGATGCTCACGCCCGACTGGCTGTGATACGGCGCGCCGCCGCGCAGATAGCCGCCAATGGGCACGCGAATCACCATCGGGCACGTGGTGGTGTTGCCCGAGCGGTACCGCATCATCGACATTTCGTCCTTGATCTGCATCATGGCAGGCCAGATGTAGTCGAAGAACTGAATCTCCACGACGGGCTTGAGGCCGCGTGTGGCCATGCCCACGGCGCGCCCCACGACGTTGGCCTCGGCTAGCGGCGAGTTGAACACGCGCTCCGATCCGAACGCTCGCTGAAGTCCGTGCGTGACCTTGAACACGCCGCCCTTGCCCTGCACCTTGGCCAGCGTGGCGCTGTGACTCGCATCGGCGACATCTTGACCAAACAGGACGATGCGCGGATTGCCGGCCATCTCGCTCTTGAGCGTGCGGTTGATGGCTGCCACCATCGTGTCGGGCCTGCCCTCCGGTTCTTCCGGCGTGTCGAACGCGGCCGACGTCGGATCCACGTCGGGCGAGAAGACCCACAGGCCCGCCGTGTCGACGGTGGGCTTCGGTGCGGCGATCGCGTCGTCGGTGGCGCGTGCGATCTCGGCATCGACGCCGGCCAGCAGGTCGTCGAGTTCGGCGTCGGTGGCGTGCCCCTGCGCGAGCAGCAGCGCCCGCATCCGCACCAGCGGATCGCGCGCGGCTTCGGCCTCGCGCTCTTCGGGCGTCTTGTACAGACGTTCGTCGTCGGAGAGGGAGTGTGAATACGGTCGCGTGACCTTGGCGTGCACCAGTGCGGGCTTGCGCTCGCGCCGCACCCAGGCCACCGCCTCTTCGAGCGTGCGGTAGCTGTCGACGTAGTCGGTGCCGTCGCAGCGCAGCACTTTCAGATTGGGGAAGTTCTCGACGAGCTTGGACACGTCGCCGCCCGGCGTCTGCACGTCCACCGGCACCGAGATGGCGTAGCCGTTGTCTTCCACCAGGTACAGCACCGGTACCGGCCGCGTGCAGGCCGTGTTCAGCGATTCCCAGAACTCGCCTTCGCTGGTGGCGCCGTCGCCAATCGACACGTAGGTGACCTCGTCGGCGTGCTGGCGTGACGCGCCGTCGGCAATGTCCTTGACGCGCGCGTAGATCATGCCGGCTTCGCCAGCGCCGATCGCCTGCAGGCACTGCGTGCCGGTGGGGCTGCTCTGGGACGGGATGTTGAGCGCGCGATGTCCCCAGTGCGACGGCATCTGCCGACCGCCCGAAGCGGGGTCGTCGGTCGAGCCGACGCTGCCCAGCAACATCTCGAGGGGTGTCATGCCGATGGCCAGGCACAGCGCACGGTCGCGGTAGTAGGGATAGAACCAGTCGTAGCCGGCCCGAAGGTGGGCGGCTGCCGCGACGCACACGGCCTCGTGACCGGCGCCGCTGATCTGGAAGTAGATCACGCTCTGGTTCTTGAGCTGGATCTCCTTGTCGTCGAGGCGTCGCGACAGGAGCATCCATCGGTACGCCGCGACGAGCTCGTCGCGCGATAGCCCGGCACGCGGCTCCGCCGCACTACCGGCGGTGCCGCGCGTGGCGGTCGCGCCGTTCTTCGCGAGCGTCGAACCCTTCATGATGCTTCCTTCTCGTGGACGCTCGACCTCGCGCCCCGGTGGCACGGCCTTCGCCTCGGCGTCAGCAAGGGCGAATTATAGCATCCGAGTACGGGTGCTATAATCCGCACGGCTTGCGCATGGATCGCATGTGGCGACCGGATTGTCGCCCCACGTTCGCGCGACCGCCCGAGGTTGCCACATGTCCACACGCCCCGTTCGTCTGCACCGTTGGGATGAAATCGCACTCGAGAAGGTCACCGAGATGATCTCGCGGAAGGTCGTAACCGGCGAGCGCGAGATGATCGGCCAGATCTATCTCAAGCGCGGTGCGGTCGTGCCGATGCACTCGCACGAGAGCGAGCAGCTCACCTACGTGCTGCAGGGCTCGATGAAGTTCCTGATCGGCGGGGAAGAGATCACGGTGCGCGAGGGCGAGGTGCTGCACATCCCGTCGTGGGTACCGCATCAGGCCGAGGCGCTCGAAGACACGTTCGAAATCGACCTCTTCAGCCCGATTCGCCAGGACTGGCTCGACGGCACCGACAGCTACTTCAAGGACGTGCCCACGCCCGGCCCCGGCGACGCCGGCCGGTAGGCGACTGCGACTCGCGGCCGTGTGAGGTGGGTGCCTCCACCAGGCCGAGTGATCTGTTCAGCGACAGCAGCCCGAGGCCAGGTGGAGCTACCCACCTCCCACGGCCGCGCGTTCTCAGTGCACGTGCTTCTTCCACTCCTTGGTCCAGTCGCCGCCTGGTCCGCCCGGGCTGCCGGGACCGCGCCTGCCGCCCTGGTAGACGTCGAACTTCGAACGCGAGTTACCGAGGCGCCACTTCAACCAGCGGTATCTGATCTCGTCGAGCGGGCCGCGCCGTCCCTTCAGGTACAGGTAGCCCACCAGCAGTCCGCCCAGATGCGCCACGTGCGCCACGCCACCGCCCGAGCTGCCTATCGACGACAGGAACGCGATCGCGCCGACGATCATCACGAAGTATCGCGCCTGAATCGGGAACAGGAAGTAGAGATAGATCGTGCGGTTGGGGAAGTACATGCCGTAGGCGAGCAACAGGCCGTAGATGGCGCCGGACGCACCGACCACGACCGACTGATACATCTCAGCGGCGTACGGCAGCGGACTGAGTGACCACGCCACGGTCACGAGCGCGGCGCCGATGCCCGTCACCAGGTAGTAGCGCACGAAGAAGCGCGTGCCCCAGGTGCGCTCGAGTTCGGTGCCGAACATCCACAGCGCGAGCATGTTGAACACGAGGTGTCCGAGGCCTCCGTGCAGGAACATGTAGGTGACCGGCTGCCACAGTGCCACCTGTCCGATGAACATGGCCGGCAGCAGGCCGAGCCGCACCGTGACCGCCGGCACGACCAGGCTCAGCAGGTACCCGCCGACGTTGATGGCGATGAGGGTCTTCACCGCCTGGCTGAGGGGGCCTGGCCCCATCGAGGACGCGACGTTACCGTAGCGGGACATGCCTCGATTATAGGGTCGCGGCGCCGGTGGTCCCGTCGCCGCCGTCCACGAACCCATGGCGGCGTGACCGCTCGGGTAGTTGTGTCGCCAGCGCGGCGGCCAGGAGCGGCACGCCCGAGATGCACAGCAGGGCCCTCGGCAGGCCCATCACGTCGCCGAGCAGACCCACGAGCGGCACCATCACGGCGCCCACGCCCCAGGCAAAACCCATCATGAGCGACGAGACGGTCGCGGCGCCGACTGGCGCCAGCATCTGCGCGTAGGTCACGTTCACGGGCAGCGTGGATTGCAGCAGCAGCCCACCCAGCGAGACGGCCGCGGTAAACCACCAGCCGGTGAGCTGCGAGGCAACCACCATGAAGGGCACGGCCGAGATCAGCGAGACCAGGATCACCCGCCGTGGTCCGAAGCGGTCGGCGAGCGGTCCACCCCAGAATCCGCCGATGCCCGACACGAGCAGGTAACACGTGCTGGCCAGGCTCGCATGCGCAATCGACATGCCCTGCCCGGTGAGCAGCACGGGCATGAACGTGGCAAAGCCCGCCGCGGTGAGGGTGCGCAGCACCACCGAGAAGTAGAGAAGCGTAAGGGGCCTGGCGTACGGCTTGAGGGCGGCGAACCCCTCCCGTCCGGTGTGCGCGGGCCGTTCGAGTGCCGGCACGCGGCGGAGCAGGAACCACAAGGCGGCCAGACCGGGCACGGCGATGATCGGCGACCAGTGCAGACCCAGGCGTTCGATGGTCGGGGCGAAGAAGAGCGGCGCCATGGCCATGCCCACCGATCCGCCGGTGATGTGCACCGACATGGCAAAGCCTTTGTTGGCGCCCGAGGCGCGGTAGACGGCCGCGGCCGCCGACGGGTGGAAGGCCGCCCCGCCGAGTCCGCCGAGCACGAGCAGTGCGCCGAGCGCGAAGGTCGTCGGCGCCAGGCCTACCAGGCTCAAGACCACGACCGACACGAGGGGTCCGGCCAGCAGCAGGACGCGCGGGCGCCACCGGTCGGCGAGCGCACCGAACCCCACCTGTGACACCGACGAGGCCATCTGGAAGCACATGGCCAGCGTGCCCACTGCGGTGAGCGACAGTCCGAAACGTGGGATGAGCAACGGCAGGAGCGGCGTGTAGATGTTCGTATACGCATCGACGATGAAGTGCGTGGAGGCGAGCGATACGACGGTGGGCGACAGGCCCATGATGGTGCCGTCGTCGGCGGCGGCCGGCCCGCGCGCGGCGAGAGCGTCGGCTGGCGTCACGGCGTCGATCCCATCCAGGTAGTGTACACGCCGCCCCAGGGCTATGATGATCCCGTGACGCGCGTGCTTCGCACCGTGATCGTTCTTGCGGCGATGCTCGTCACCGCCGCGCCTGCTCGCGCGCAAGCGCCGTCCTGCTCGACCACCGGCCAGTCGATCTTCGTCCGCGACACCCTGCAGGAACTGTATCTCTGGCACCGCGAGCTGCCGGATCTGGATCCGTCGCGCTACGGCTCGCCAGAGCAGTACCTGGACGCCGTGCGCTACCGCCCCCTCGATACGTCATTCAGCTACGTCACGTCGCGCGCGGCCAGCGATGCGTTCTTCTCTGAGAGCCAGTTCATCGGGCTCGGCCTGTCCACCGTGGTAACGGCCGGTGAGATGCGGGTACTGCAGGTGTTTGCGGGCAGCCCCGCCGAGGAGGCGGGACTCGAGCGGGGCGCGCGCATCGAGGTCATCGACGGCCGCGCGGTGGCCGCGCTCATCGAGGGCGGAGCCATCGACGCGGCCTTTGGCCCCGCCCAGGCCGGACTCGAGGTGTCGGTCGAGTTCCGGAGACGCGACGGCGACCGGCGCGTGGCCAGCCTGCGCAAGCGTGCCGTCACCATTCCCACCGTGTCGCTCACCCGGGTGTTCGAGGTCGGAGGCCGCAAGGTCGGCTACCTCTTCTTCAGGAACTTCGTGCGTCCGTCGGTGGCGGCGCTCGACGAGGCGTTTGCGGCGTTGCGGCTGGCCGGCGCAACCGAACTCGTGCTCGACTTGCGCTACAACGGCGGCGGCCTCGTGGACGTGGCCGTGCACCTGGCCAGCCTGATTGGCGGCTCCACGCTGCGCGATCAGGTGTTTGCCGAGTCGCGACACAACGATCGCAACCTGCGGCTGAACGAGATCAACCGCTTCACGAATCCGGCGCACGCGCTCGGTCTCGATCGACTGGTGGTCATCGCCACTCGGGCCTCGGCATCCGCGAGCGAGCTCGTCGTCAACGGCCTTCGGCCGTTCATGCCCGTCATCATCGTCGGCGATCGCACCTACGGGAAGCCCGTGGGGCAATATGCCCTGCCGTTTTGCGACAAGGTGTTTGCGCCGGTGTCGTTTGCCATGACGAACGCCGACGGACGAGGCGATTACTTCGGCGGCCTCGCCGCCGACTGTATCGCGGCCGATGACGTGGAGCACGACCTCGGTTCGACCGAGGAGACCTCGCTATCCGCGTCGTTGCGCTTCATCGGGACCGGGTCATGTGCAGCCGCGCTGTCGGCGACCCGCGCGCGTCCTGACCGTGCGCCGGTCGAACGTACGGGCGGCTGGGCGTCGGTGGTCAATGCGCGCTGACCCGAAGTACGGCGGTGCGAAGGGCCCGTCAGGGAATAACTGCGGTATCCTGGCCGCCGATGCATCCCGCCTCGGCGCCCAGAGATGCCGCACGTGTTCCCTGACGGACCCTAACGTCCGATCAGCCGGCCGGCACGTCGGGTGACGGCGTCACGCATGTCCTCGAACTCGCGGATGCGCAGGATCTGCGCGCCGATGCCCAGCGTCAGCATGGCGAGCGCGATCGACCCCGCAAGCCGCGCGATCTGCGCGCCGAGCGATGATCCAGGCGCGATTGTCTCGAATCCAGTCATGCTCGCCCAGGCCACGGCGGCCATCGCGCCGGCCGCGACCAGCGTCTTCGTGAAGGTGGCCGCGACCCGCCCGAGCTCGAGGCCGCCGAGCGCGCCCCGCGCCAGCCACGCGAGCGCGGCGGCGTTGAAGAGCGAGGCCACCGACGCGCTGAGGGCCAGCCCCCGGTAGCCGAACACGGGCGCCGCCGCCACGCTGAGCACGGCATTCAGCAGCACGGCCACCACGCCCACGGCGGCGGGCGTGCGGCTGCGCCCCATTGCGTAGAACGTGGGAGACACGATCTTCACGATCGAGTACCCCACGAGGCCCACGGCATAGAGCTGCACCGCAGCGGCGGTGGCCACGGTGTCGGTCGGCGTGAAGCTCCCGCGCTCAAAGAGCAGCCGGACGATTGGCGTGGCCAGCACCATCAAGCCGAGCGTGGCCGGCACGTTCAGGGTCAGCATCAGGGCTATCGCCGACGCGAGCGTCGAACGCATGCGTGGCGTGTCGTTGGCGGCGGCGAGGCGCGACATGGCGGGTGTGGTGGCCGTGGCAATCGACACTCCGAAGAGCCCGATGGGCAGGTACATCACGCGGAAGGCGTAGGTGAGCCACGAGACGGCGCCGGTGCCTTCGCCAGTTGCTACGACGGTGTTCACGAAGACGTTGAGCTGGGTGGCGGCCAAGCCCACCATGCCCGGTCCCATCAGCGTCAGCACCCGACGCAGGCCGGGGTCGGAGAAGTCGAGTCGCGGGCGGAACCGGAAGCCCTCTTTGTGCAGGGGCGGCCACTGCAGCGCGACCTGGCCGAGTCCGCCCACGAGCGTGCCATAGGCCATCGCAATGATCGGCTGGATGCCGGCGGAGATGGCCACCGGCACGAGCGCGATGCCCACGACTATCGACGCGACGTTGAACATGGCCGGCGCGAGCGCCGGGATGAAGAAGATGTTCAGCGAGTTCAGCATCCCCATGCACGCGGCGGCCATGGCGACCAGGATGAGGAACGGCGCCATGATGCGCGTCAGGAGCACGGTCAGCTCGAACTTGCCGGGCACCGCGGCGAAGTCGCCAGCGAGCAGGTGCACGAGCGCGGGCGCGAACATGACGGCGCCGGCAACCAGTGTGGCCGTGGCCACCATGAGCGCCGTCACGATCGCGTTGCCGAGTTGCCACGCGCGCGCGCGGCCTTCGAGCGCGAGTGTCCGGCTGAACGTAGGCACCAGGGCGGCGCTCATGGCGCCTTCGGCGAAGAGATCGCGTACCAGGTTCGGCACGCGGAACGCGACCAGGAACGCGTCCATCGCATCGCTCGCCCCGAACCAGTACGCCAGCACCTGCTCGCGCACCAAACCGAGGATGCGGCTCGTCATGGTCGCCGCGCCGGCGACACCGGCCGAACGCGCGAGTCCGGTCGAGGCGGAGCCCATCGCCCGCAGCGTAGCACGCCGACTCGTATCCGGAATCGAACGCTGTCCGTGAATGGACGGGCAAAAAAATCGGGCTCCGGCCTTTCAGCCTGAGCCCGAGGAGGATGGTGAGTGGCTGACTAGGCCTTTCACAGCAATAGACGGTGCCAACCCGCAAAAAGTTTGCATCAGCCCACGAGGGCGGCCCGGACCAGCTCGTTGACGCGCTTGCCGTCGACCGTCTTGTCCGCCAGGGCGGCCAGTACCGCCTTCATCACCTTCCCCATGTCCTTGGCGGTCATGGCTCCGGTCGACGCCACGGCGGCCGTCACTGCGGCCACCAGTTCATCATCGCTCGCAGCTGGCGGCAGGTAGCCGTCGAGGACGGTGATCTCGGCTTGCTCCTTGGCCGCCAGTTCGAGGCGGCCCGCGGCGGTGAACTGCTCGATGGAGTCGCGACGCTGTTTCACGAGCGCGCCCACGACCTGCAACTCCTCGGCCGGCTCGAGCGCCCGGTTCTTCTCGATGCTCCTGTTCGTGAGCGCCGTCTTCAGCATGCGGAGCGCCGTGAGGGCCGTGGCATCCTTGGCCTTCATCGCACGCCCGATATCGGCAGTCAGGGTGTCTGTGAGCGACATGGCATCGGGTCCGTTGGGGGGAAGGGAACGGGTCAGTGGTCGAGGGCGGTGTCACCGGTGGTGAAATGCCAGTCGGCCGTGGTGTCGTAGAACACGCGCGGGATTCCAGGGTCGTTGACTTTCACGGACAACGACACGCCCGACCGGACGCCGAAGTAGCCGGAGCGCTTGAGCAGCTTGCGGAAGCCCGCATGCAGCACGTGAGATCGTATCTTGTCGGAGTCGGCGATGAGCGCCTCCCGGTCCACCCAGCGCAGCAGCGTCTTCACGGCGCGCGCGTCGCCGGGCTCGGCGAGGAAGTCGACCAGATGCGTCACGCGGCCCCGCGGCTCGTGGGTGTGGCGATACACCACATAGCCGGCCACCTCGTTCTGCCGGCGCAGCACCGCGATGGCGTAGCGCGCGTGCGGCGGTTCGGCAAACCGCCAGTTCACGTAGGCTGCATCGCGGCGCACCGCCAGGGTGAGCGTCGGTGCCACCCGTTGCCAGAGGTCGTCGGCACTGTGGTCCAGGCGGCGCACGACCTCGACCGATTCGCGCAGGGGCCGCTGCCGCGCCACCACTCGCACAAACGGCAGCGTCACCGCCGAGACGAGACGGTTCACTGGCTGCGGCCAGTCGCGGTTCCGGAGGGCCCGCCGGCTGAGCGGCTTCACCAGGCACGGCAGCGTCACGGCCTTCGGCACGCGCATCTTGTCGAGGACGGCCCTGGTGGTGTCACTCAGGCCCGAGGCGAGGGTGACGTCGCTGTCTCGGTGCCAGGCTCTGACGAGCATCTCGTGCAGGCCTTGGCGATCGCGTTCGGCCGCCACCACGGGCTCGGTGAGCCACGCGCCGCTGACGTCCGTGCCGGCCATCGTGACGCCCACGCGCACGGCGCTCAGGGAGCCCACCAGCGAGGGGCCTTCGCGCACGACCCAGGGGGCAGCAGCGCCGCGCGCGCCCGGGTTCTGACGGCGCGCCCACTGCCACGTGAGCTTCAGGCGCTCGACGGCTTCGGGGCCGGCCGTCCGCCGGTACAGCTGTTCGAGCGCCCGGCGGTCGTCCGTGCGGTAGCGGTCGAGATCGGCCATCGACAGGCCAGGCTACCCCTGCGGCCGTGGACGGGCGCCAGGAGGGCCGGGCGGCTGCACCGGCTGCTGGATCACGCCGGGCGTCGAGGCGCCGGTAGCGCCGAAGAAGCCCGAAGCCGGAGGCGCGCCTGGCACGGGCTGCAGCGGCTGGAAGAAGTTCCCGCCCGGCTGAAAGGGCTGGCCCGGCTGAGCCATCGGTTGGCCGAATCCACCTTGTACCGGCTGTCCGAAGGGCGAGGGCGCGCCGGGCTGTCCGAATGCGTTCGCGAACGGGTTCACCTGCGTCTGGTCGCCGATGTCACTTGTGTCGGCGACGGCTTCCGGCTCAGGGGCCGGCTCGGCAGCTGGTGGCATGCCTAGGCGACTGCCGGCCGGGCGATTTCCGGCGGCGGCACCCGCGGCGGACGGTCCGGTTGGCGGTGTGCTGGTGGCGAGTACCAGGATGCGGTCGTAGATCGACCGGCCAGCGCCGGGCACCGAGCGCGCGGCGGCCATGTAGCCGGCGGCGCCCCGAAGCACGATGTCGAGCGCCTTGGCTTCCGGCACGCCTTCGAGTCGCAGGGTCAGAGGCGCGCCTGTCACGCGCTCGGCCCCGACGACCCGGGTGCCGCCCACCTTGGCCCATTCCGCCAGCACCTGGCGCACCGGAACGTTGGTGGCCGATAGTGTGACCAATCCGTCACGAATCTCGAGGCTGAGCGGCTGTGCCCAGGCGGGCGCCACCACGGCCAGTGCGAGTACGGTGAAGCACACCCGGACCATAAGTTCAGTATACGCCCGGCCGCGGTGTCAGCGAGCGCGGAAATCCTCGATGACCTGGCGGATGATCTCGTCGAGTTGGACCCTGGGCTCATAGCCCACGAGGGCCTTGATCTTCGTCAAATCAGGGACGCGCCTGGGCATGTCCTCAAATCCCGAGTCGTAGGCCTGTTCATAGGGAATCGTGACAATCGCAGACGTCGAGCCTGCGGCGGCCTTCACCCGCTCGGCCAGCTCGCGAATCGTGACCTCTTCGACGTTGCCGATGTTGAAGACCTGGCCCACGGCCCTGGGCTCCGTCATCAGCGCCATGAGGCCACGCACCACGTCGCCGACGTAGGTGAAGCTCCGGCTTTGGGTGCCGTCGCCGAACACGGTGATGGGTTCGTTGGCCAGCGCCTGGCGCACGAAGTTGGGCAGCACCATGCCGTATTGGCCCGACTGGCGAGGACCGACCGTGTTGAAGAGGCGGAACACCACCACCGGCAGCTTGCGCTCTTTGTAGTAGGCCAGCGCGTGGAACTCGTCGAGCATCTTGCTACAGGCGTACGCCCAGCGGTGACGGGTGGTGGCGCCGAGTACGAGGTCTGCATCCTCGTGGAACGGCACGTCGGTGCTCTTGCCGTAGACCTCGGAGGTGGAGGCGATGAGCACCAGCTTCTTCTTCTTGTTGGCGTTCTTCAGCACCACTTCCGTGCCGTGCACGTTGCACTCGATCGTGTGCACCGGGCGTTCCACGATCAGCTTCACGCCCACGGCGGCGGCCAGATGGAACACCACGTCGGCGTGGTCGACGAGCTCCGCAGTGAGCGGCTCGTTGAAGACGGTGTCGATGGTGTAGCCGAAGTGCGGGTGCGACTTCAGGTGCGTGACGTTGTCGATCGAGCCAGTTGAGAGGTCGTCCACGATGTGCACGTGGTGGCCGGCGGCCAGCAGGGCTTCCGACAGATGCGAGCCAACGAAGCCCGCGCCACCGGTAATCAGAACTCGCATGGATTCACCTCAGAAACGCCGCAACGGCGGCGGTCACTTCGGCCAGTGCGGAGGCCGCCAGTGACGGATACAGCGGTAGGGACACGACGCTCGCGCACACTCGATCGGCGACCGGGCACTGCACCGGCGTCCAGCCCGACGCGGCGGGTTGTCGCGGAATAGGCACGGGATAGTGGATCAAGGTTTCGACTCCCAGGGTGCGCATGTGCGCCCGGAAGCGATCGCGTTCATCGACCAGCACAGGAAATAGATGGTACACGTGACCGGCGTCGAACTCGCGAGGAACCTGCACTGCCGCAGTGTGTAGGGCCGCGCGGTACTTTGCAGCAAGCTCCCGCCGCACGACCGTGTGTCCGGCCAGATGGGGCAGTTTGGCCCGGAGCACCGCGGCCTGCAGCTCGTCGAGCCGGCTGTTCACGCCGCGCTCGTCGTGGTGGTAGCGGCTCACCTGTCCACCGTTGCGCAAGCGCTTCAGGCGCGCCGCCAGGGCCGCGTCGTCGGTCGTGATCGCGCCACCGTCGCCAAGAGCGCCGAGGTTCTTCGTCGGGTAGAAGCTGTAGGCGGCCGCCGCGGATCCGCGGCCGACCGGCACGCCACGGTGGGTGGCCAGGTGCGCCTGGCACGCATCTTCGACGACGGCGAGGCCGTGTCGCGCGGCGATAGCGCCAATGCCGGTCACGTCGGCCGGCTGTCCGTACAGGTGCACCGGCATGATGGCGCGCGTCCGCGATGTGATTGCCGCCTCAACGGCCCCAGGGTCGAGCGTGAGACGTTCCGGATCGATGTCGGCAAACACCGGACGGGCTCCGGCCATGTCGATGGCCAGCGCCGAATACGCCGCTGACAGCGGCGAGGTGATCACCTCGTCGCCGGGGCCGATGTCGAGCGCCCGCAAGGCGAGCGCGAGTGCGTCGGTGCCGGTGTTGACGCCAACGGCGTGGGCCGCGCCCGCGGCTGCCGCGAACTCGGCTTCGAAGGCCGCCACTTCCGGACCGAGCACGAACCAGCCCGAATCGATGACGCGCGCGATGGCCGCGTCGATGACCCCACGGTCGTCGCCAGGGCGCAACACGTTGAACGGCACGCGGATTGGGGGGGCCTTCATGCGGCTGCCTCGTCCACGTAGGCCGCGTAGTGTGCGCGGTAGTACTCCAGCGTCGATCGCAGCCCGTCACGCAGACCCACGGCCGGCGTCCAGCCGGTCGCGCGCATGAACTTCGTGGAGTCGGCGTAGAAGCTACCGATGTCGATGGCTTTTTTCTCAGCCGGCCACTCCACGAAGCGAAACGACGCGCCGTCGGCGAGCGACACGAGCAGCGTCACGAGTTCTGCGTGGGTCCACTGCTCGGCCCCGCCCACGTTGAACACCTCGCCGTTCACCGCGTCGGTGGCGCCGGCGCGCAGGAACGCGTCGCAGGCATCATCGACGTGCACGAAGTCGCGCACCTGCGCACCGTCGCCGAATACCTGGATCTCGCGCGCGTCGAGCGCGAGGCGGACGAACCAGCCGATGAAGCCCTGGCGGTCGTGGCGGATGAGTTGGCGCGGGCCGTAGACATTCGTGAGGCGCAGCGAACACGCGCGCACGCCGAAGACGTTGTTGTAGAGCAGGTGGTAGTACTCGCCCGCCGCCTTGTTGATGCCGTTGACGTCGGTGGGGCGAACCAGATGGGCCTCGGTGACCGGCAGTGAGTCCGGGCGCCCGTACACCTGGCGGGTGCCCGCGTACACCACCTTCGCACGGGGGTTGTGATGGCGGCACGCTTCGAGCAGCGTCAGCTGGGCTCGGCAGTTGATGTCGAGGTCGGTGTGAGGGTCGCGCATGCTGTCGATGTGACTGACCTGGCCAGCGAGGTTGAAGATCACCTCCTGGTCGCGCACGAGATAGTTCATCGTACTCGCCTGGCGCACGTCGGCGACGTTCAGTCGCACGCGGTGCTTCACCGGCTCGATGTTGAACAGGTTGCCGCCGGAGTCGGGGATCAGTGAATCGACGAGCAGCACCTCCGCCCCGAGCTCCGCGAGTCGGATGGCGAGGTTGCTGCCGATGAAGCCCAGCCCGCCGGTGATCATCACGCGGCGACCGCGATAGAAATCCGGCGTCACGTCAGCGCGGCTCCCGGCCCATGGGCACCGCGGCGGCGGCATCGGCGGGCGCGCGCAGGTGCTCGCGACGAATCACGAGCGCCCACCACAGCTTGAGCACGTCGACACCGGTGCGGGCCACGCGCGGGAAGTTGAAGAACTGCGACGTGCCGTGCGTGCGATGGTAGTGGTGCACCGGCACTTCGGCGACGCGGAACCCCGCGTCCTTGAATTTCTTCATCATCTCGAGGCAGATGACGCCGCTGTTCTTCTCGAGCCGCACCTGGTCGAAGATGCGGCGCCGCATCAGGCGGAAGTCGCAGTCGACGTCGCGCACGGTGAGGCCGAACAGCCGCTTCACCGTGTGGTGATACACCCGGCCGATCACGATGCGGTGCATCGGGTCGGAGCGTGCGATCTTCCAGCCGTTCACCCAGTCGACCTCGTCGGTGAGCGCACCCCACAGCAGCGCGACCTCGCCAGGGTCGTATTGCGCGTCGCCGTCGGTGTAGAACACGAGATCCTTCGTGGCGGCGGCAAAGCCGCTGCGCAACGCGCCGCCGTAGCCTCGGTTCACGGGATGGTGCACCACGCGGAAGTGCTCGGGGTACACGCGCGCGAGCTCGTCGAGGATCTGGGGTGTGTCGTCCTTGCTGCCGTCGTTCACGACGATCACTTCGTAGTCGGACGTCAGCGTTTCAGCGACCTGCAGCGCGCGGATCACCAGACTGGCGATGGTCCCGCTGTCGTTGTACGCGGGGAAGAAGATGCTAAGGCCGTGCGGGGCGGTGGGCGGCGTCATGATCACGAGCCTGGGGAATTCTACCCTGCCGCCACGCCGCCACGCGGCCCCAAGAGACGGCGCAGCACGAGCCGCCACGGCGTCCAGAACGACTCGCGGATGACGCCGCCCGAGATCTTCGATGCACCCACGCGCCGTTCGACGAAGATGATCGGCACCTCGACCACCGTGCACCCCGCCTCGAGCGCCAGAAACAGCGTCTCCACCTGGAAGGAATACCCGTCGGAGGTGATCTGGCCGAGTGGCATCTTTGCGATGGCGGCGCGGCGCCAGCAACGGAAGCCGGCCGTGCAGTCACGCACCTTCATGCCGGTGACGGTGCGGACGTACCAGTTGGCAAACGTGCTCAGCATGAGGCGGCGCAGCGGCCAGTTCACCACACTGACGCCCTGCAGGTACCGTGAACCGATGCTGACGTCGGCGTCGCGTGATGCCGCCACGAGCGCAGGTACGTACTTCGGATCGTGCGACAGATCGGCATCCATCTGGAAGACGAGCTCGGCGTCGGTCGCGAGCGCGGCCCGCATGCCGTCGAGGTACGACCGGCCGAGCCCACGCGTCCCGGTACGGTGCATCACCGTCATGCGGCCGCCGCTCGCCGCGGCAAGCTCGTCGGCAATCTGGCCCGTGCCATCGGGTGAGCCGTCGTCGAGCACGAGTACGCGCACATTGGGCTGGGCCAGGAGCAGCCCGGTGACTTCCGGCAGATTCTCCCGCTCGTTGTAGGTCGGCAGCAGCACGAGGACCCTCGGCAGGGCGGCGGCGGGAAGCGTCGGATCAGCCATGTGAGACGAGCCGGTCGATGACCTGATCCCAGGTGATGGCGGCCGCGCGCTCGCGCCCGGCCGAGCCGAGCCGAGCCGCGACGTGACGCGCCCCGTGCAGTTCGGCCACGGCCTCGCCGATCGCGCGCGGCTCCGGCGCGGTGACGCGACCAGTCACGCCGTCCTCCACGAACTCGAGCGTGCCGCCCGAGTCGCTCGCGGTCACGACCGGCTTGGCCGCCAGGAAGGCCTCGAGCGTCACCAGGCCGTAGTCTTCGTCGAAGGGCACGTAGACGACCGCGAGCGCGTCGCGATAGAGCGCCGGCAGCGCGTCGTCGCTGACCCCGCCAAGGAACGTCACGCGGTGGGCCACGCCTGCGTCTGCCGCGGCCCGTTCGACGAGTGCGCGCTGGCTGCCTTCGCCCACGACCACCAGCGTGACGGCCTCGGGCCAGTGCGTGACCGATCGCACGGCGAGGTCGACGCGCTTGTTCTGTTCGAGCCGCGCGACCGAGAGCACGTAGTTGCCATACGGGCCCGGCGTGAGACGTCTGGCCAGGAGGGGCGGATGGTAGAGCGGCGTCGAGTCGAGGCCGTTGTACCGGCGCAAGCGATCCGTGACGGTGCGCGAGATCGTGTAGCGGCCCACGCACTCGCCCATCGAGCGCTCGTCGATGGCCATCAGACGATCGCGCATCGCCACGTCGAGTTCGTCGTGGGCGAAATCGGAGTAGGGCGTGGTCGCCAGCTCGTAGGCCGCTCGGTGCTGATGCACCAGCCAGCAGACCTTGCGTGGATGCCGCGCCAGGTACGTGGGGAATTTGGTCGCGATGAGCAGGTCGATGGGCCGGCCGTTGCTCTCGCTCAAGTCGAGCAGCCCCCACGCTGCAGCGTGCGGGAGCAGTTCGTCCTTCGGGTACCACTTGAACGGGATCGACACCCGGTCCGTCTCGAATCCCCGTTGCCGCAGCTCATCGACAAGCTGACGCACGAGCAGCTCGGCGCCGCCGCGCACGAGCGGCACCTGGGTCTCACAGACGAGCACTGTACGCACGGCCATCTGGATTAGGGGACCGGCAGCGGGATGGGCGCAGGCGGGAGCATGCGAAACGAGGCCTCGTACGAAACCGCTCATGGTAGCATGCGACGACGCAGGCGAAGAAAAGACGACACCGCTTGTGGTGCCAGCCATCGATGGCCCGGCGAACAAAACACGTAAGACTAATATTCACGACAACTTACAGTTGACAGCCACCCCCCTGTCCTCTACGATTCCGGTGGTATTTTCTGGACTGGAGTGGAGTGAACTGTGCTTCGCGGGAACTCACCGGCAAAAATCGACGACAAGGGCAGGCTCAAGATCCCTAACGCCTTCCGAGCCGTGATCCAGGAGGAACACGGGCGGGAGGTCTTCGTCACCAGCCTTTCCGGCGACTCGGTACGAATCTATCCGATGCCGGTCTGGCTTGAAATCGAGCGCAAGCTCGCGCAGGCGCCCTCCACGCACCCGGCGCGGCTGAAGTTCCTCGATCGCGTCAATTTCTATGGACAGGTCGCCGAGTTCGACCCGCAGGGTCGCGTGCTCATCCAACCCCGCGTGCGTGAATCCGCGCTCATGACCGGCGAAGTAGACGTGCTCGGCAAGTATGACTTTCTCGAGGTCTGGAGCCACGACCGTTTCCAGACCAAAATGATCCGCGAGCCGTTCACTGACGACGACGCGCGGGCGCTGGCCGACTACGGCATCTAGTAAGGAAGCGAGCCATCCGTGTCGGACGTGGACCTGCCGCAGCACCTGCCGGTGATGGTGGACGAGGCGACGCGGCTCTTGCAGCCCGAGCGCGGCGGCACGTATGTGGATTGCACGGTTGGACTCGGTGGCCACACGCGCGCGCTGC
>JANORI010000567.1:0-3695 GCA_031415235.1 Acidobacteriota bacterium
ATGAGGCCGCCGCGGCTGAAGCCGCGACGTTAGCCCGGCCTGGGGCCGGACATCGATCACAGATATTTAGCTCAATCTGGGGGAGTGCGATGGGGAACAAGGTCGACGACCTGGTCACGCTGTACGACGAGAAGCGAATCAGCCGGCGGCAGCTGATTGGCGCGCTGCTGATGGCCTCAGCGACTGCCCCGCTGGCCGCCCACGCCACTCAACAGACACCCGCGCCGCCCGAGCGCAACCTCACTGGCGCGCCACCGCCGGGTGATGCGCTCTTTCGTGGCCGCGTCGTGAACCACGTGACCCTGAGGGTTAAGGACCTCGACGAGTCGCGGCGCTTCTACCAGGAACTGCTTGGTGCGAGCGTGCTGCTCGACGGCCGCTCGTCCGAACAGGTCGGCGCTGTTGACCTTCAAACCGGCGACAGCTTCGTAACGGTCGTCGGCGGCCGAGGAGCGCCCGGCGTCGATCATTTCGCCATCGGGCTGGACCCGTGGCCAGGCGCCGAGAGCGCTCTCGCAGAGGTGCAGAAACGGTTTCCGAAAAGCGAGGCCAGAGCCAATCAGAACCAGATCTCGAAAGCGAGGGAGACCAAGAGCGTGATGTTGAAGGACCCGAACGGGATCTCGATTCAATTGGGCAGCGTGAAATATCAGTTCTGAAGGCTCCATCGTCGTCACGGAGGCCTGACGCGTTGGACCAACCAACTCGGTCCATGAAGAAGCCGACGGACGGGCTAACCTTCGAATGGAGCCGACGCGCCAACTGTCCCGTGCGATGATGTCGCCTCGGCGCGCGGCTCATTCGTAGTGTTCGGTGGGCAGGTTGGCAAAACCGTCGGTGTTACTGTCCTGCGCGCGCATGATTCTGGTAACTCACCGGAAGCCTGCGCCGATCGCGCGTGGCCGCTGACCAAACTTCCCACATCAGAGCAGATTTTCCTGGGTAGGCTGGATGCCTCACGAAGGATATCAAGGCGGCTGATTTCCCGATGCGGTTTGGATAGACCAGGTGGCGAGAAGCTGACAGTAATCTCGCGCGGCGGCATTACTATCAACGGAATACGGCAGAAGCATATCCAGAGGGAGGGTCCGCACATGGTGTCACGTCGCCGTTTCATGGGCAGCACGCTTGGCGCAGGCCTGGCTCTCGCAACGCAGGGCTACCAGCAGATGGCGGCGCAACCCGCGCGCAAGCGAATAATCGTGGATGCCCAGGTCCACCTGTGGAAGGCGGAGACGCCGGACTGGCGCTGGGTCCCGGGCCTGGTGCCGCAGCTTCCCGAGCCGTTCAAGATCGAGAAGCTCGTGCCGATGATGAACGAGGCCGGCGTCGATCGCGCCGTCATCGTCCCGCCGTCATGGCCCGGCGATCGGAACGACTACGGTCTGGAGGCTGCCAAGAGGTATCCGGGCCGCTTTGCCGTCATGGGGCGCATTCCCCTCAAGAATCCGCAATCGGTGGCGCTGCTGCCCAAGTGGAAGGAGCAGCCGGGAATGCTCGGCGTCCGCGTGACGTTTCTCGGCGGCGATGCCGTCTGGCTCACGGACGGCACCGCCGACTGGTTCTGGCCGGCGGCCGAGAAGGCCGGCCTTCCCGTCATGTTTCTCACGACCGGTATGCTGCCGCTGTTCGCGCCCATCGCGGAACGCCACTCGGGGTTGACTCTGATCATCGACCACATGGGCCTCTCGGCGGAAGTCTGGAGAGATAAGAAGGCACAGATACCGATCGTGATCGATCAGGCGGTCGCGCTCGCCAAGTACCCAAACGTCAGCATCAAGATGTCGGCGGCCCCCAACGCTTCGCTCGAGCCATATCCGTTCCGCGATATGACGGTGCACCTGCGCCGCGTGTTTGACGCCTACGGTCCGCAGCGCTGCTATTGGGGGACCGACATGACGAACTCGTTCGCCAAGGCCAGCTATCGTCAGCGCATCACGCATTTCACGGAGGAACTCAACTTCCTGTCCGAGGACGACAAGGACTGGGTCATGGGGCGCGCGATCCTTACACGCTTGAACTGGGCTTGATTTTCCTGCGCGCGCACTGCGATACGTTCAATCACGACTTCCAAACCTCTGTTCATGGTCGTTTCCAGGCTCTTCGAGACAGGGTAATTCAAGCGCGCGTGCCACCGAACAACGGCTTGCAGAGCGACGCGCCGCGAGCGGCGCGCGCCTGAAGCCGGAGGTTAGCCGGACTTACGAATCACCAACACTTCATCGAGAATCGCCGCATGAAGTTCGAGATCCTCGGCGAGATCGAACGCGTTGAAACGATCGCGGTGGGCGCCGGCGTGCGGACCCGCGCCCTGCTGAACAAAGTGCACGGCCGAGGGCGCTGGCGGAAGCGAAAGGCATGGCGCGGGTCCGCCTGCCGAGCGGCGCCGTGCGCCGAGTTGAGCTACATTGGTACGAGGCCCACGGTATTGGCCGCCGGGACTTCAAGATCAAGGCGTACGCCGACTAGCCATGAAACACTCAACCCAATTCGCCGTGTGCCTCGACAACGCGGGCAATGAGGCCTCGCTCATCCGGGGCAAGATCTACGTGGTGCTGCCCGACGCTCGGGCGGCCACGGACAGTCTGATCCGAATCGTCGACGAGAGCGGAGAAGACTACTTGTTCGCGGCGTCGCAGTTCGAGGTCGTCGACTTTCCACAGGCCGTTCGCCGAAAACTGCTGGCCCTTCAAAAAGCCGGCTCCTAAGAAACTGTACCGTCCTTGAACAGTTTTTCGCGGGACGAATCGCGATCACAGCGCGTGGGCCGCTAACATCCAAATGCAGCCGACGCGCCGGATGACGCCCGGCGGCGCGCGGCTGATTTGGCGTCGTTAGCAAGAAACCGAAGACGACAAGAACCACGCACGCGAAGGGCATGGGCTCGGGCGCTTCGACACGCCTGCGCGCGAGTGATCGATCGGTGGCGGTTCGCGGCGTGGTCGATTTCGGAGGCGTCGGCGTGGCCACGAGCGGCACGGGCGGGAGACGCGGTCGCGGCGCTGCAGCCTGGGTCATCGTGGCGGTCGCGACGCCTCGGCGCGGGTGATCGGTTCGGGGATCCCGCAGCGGTAGGTGTCTGGTCGTGCCCTGAGCGGCCCGGTGCGGGCCACCGGAAGAACCCGAACACGAACAACCACGTGCGCTAACATGCCGTTCGAGCCGACTCGGTGCCCGCGGGATCGTGGCGGGCCCCTCACGGCTCAGCGGTGACGTTCGGCAGCTTAGAACTATGGGAAGCAAAGATGGCAGAACTGAGAGTCTTGCTCTTTTTTGTCAGTCTAGTGGTATGGGCCACTGAAGTTGACACACCGGCTCTGGCTCAGACACACGCAACCGACAAAAGGGCGCAAGATATGGCCGGCATTGAGAAATTCCGCCAGCAGGACATCGCCGCTACGCTATCGCGAGATCCTGTCGCGTTGACGGATCTGTGGACCGATGACGGCGTTCGTCTCGTTCAGGGCCGGCCGCCAGAAGTTGGCAGAGCGACCATCCGGGCGAGCAACGAGCGCTGGTCCGCTCGGACAGGCGCCAAGGTGCTGAGCGGCACGAGGTTGATGATTCTGAAGAAGATGCCGGACGGCAACTGGAAGTGCTTCCGCGGAATGGGGGGGCCGACCTTCACGGCCCCGTTGGCCGAGCAAGTTGTTGAGGGCCCGGCCGCGTTGGCTGGACGTACCACGGGGGGCACC
>JANORI010000568.1:0-12756 GCA_031415235.1 Acidobacteriota bacterium
CCGAGCGGGTGTATCGAGTCGGCCCGAAGGCCGCCGTGACGGCTCCGGCCAACTGAGCGGGCGCACGGATCCACGCGCGCGGCCCCCGTGCTCAGAGCCCGGCGCGCGCCGGCGGCTCCAGGAACCCCAGGGGCGGGTCCAACGGGAATCCGAATAGTCGCGGGTTCTCGCCGATCACCGCCGCTGACACGATGTAGAACACGTAGTTGTAGGTTTGCGAGGGGATGCGGCTGCGGTATTTCTCGAGCAGCTTCCAGAAGTTCCGCTCGCGCGGGTTGGGCGTGAGCGTGCGCACCAGGTCGATCACCCGGTGCTCACCCCAGTTGTAGGACGCCATCACGAGCAGCGCTGACGCCTGCGCATCGGTCGCGTAGATGTCCTTGATGTACTTGGCGGCCGCCACCGTGGCGCGGTCCCATTTGTGCCGGTCGTCGCCGGCGTCCGGGCGCGCCACGTTGGCGAGCGGCCCGATGGTGAGGCCGTAGCGCTTACCGGTCTCGGGAATGAACTGCCACATGCCCTTGGCGAAGCCGTACCGGGTCGGTGGCCCGGTGATGAGGGGATCGAAGTCGCTCTCCTGCATAGCCAGGTAGAAGAACTGCGGGGGCAGGTTCTGCGCGAGGAACTCATCGGCGATGCGCTTGGTGTAGCCCTTCTCCTTCGCCAACGCGACCGCCCTCGCGTAGCGGCCCGAAGATCGCCATTTATTGATGTAGGTCATCACCTCGTTGATGTACTCGGGCGGCGCCGCGATATCGCACTCCCCGAGCAGCCGCGTGACCCGCAGGATCAGCAGTTCCTGTTCCGTCAGCGGCCGGTTGTACAGATCGAGGTTGACCAAGAACTTGTCGTAGGTGCGCTCCATCTCGAGGCGTTTTTCGCGGTAGCTCCTGATCTGGTCCGCCCCCTGACTACTGGCGGACGCAGCTACCGACTTCTCGACGTTGGCGATATCGAAATCCAAACCCTTCATGGCATAGAAGAGATCGACGGCGGTCGCACGTTGCTGCTGGAGCTGACGGTGCTTGTAGTAGGCGTACCCGCCGGTCACGGCCAGGGCGATGACCAGGGTCGAGACCACGGCCACGAACCACCGTCGCTGCTTCTGGTGATGCTCCTTCAGCACTCTCCGAACAATCATCGTCTGGGGCCCGGCAGGCGCGGACGTGTCCTCCGGACCCAAATACTTGTTCCTGACCCACTGGTGCTCGGAGGAAACGCCGTGGTCCGACTTCTGGATGGGCGTCCTCGTGGGCGTTCTCCGAGCGCTGGTGGCCGACTCGACCTCCAGCGTGAGCACGGGACCGTCGTGCCCGAGCGTGACGGCGAGGGCTCCATCGATGGGCATGTAGTCCACACGCTCCCCATCGACGAATACGCCGTTGCCACTGCCGAGGTCGCGCACCGCCCACAGGCCATTGTCGAACACGACCTCGAGGTGGTGGCGGCTGACCTCCCCGTGGTCGATCCGGACCTCGCAGTCTTTGCCCCGACCGGCGTGAAACGCCTGGGCAAAGCGGAACCGGCGCCCGTCGTCGGTGACAACGCGCAGGACCGGCGTGGTCCCGGGTTCTGGGGTGTGACGGCGCCCGCTCATGTCCGCTGAAGATCCCCTCTGTCTGGGCGGCGTACCTGCGGCCAAGTTCGCCCGAGGCTCGCCGCGCGCGTCGGGACGACCCTCCGGGCCGTCCCGAGACGGTCTAGCTGTCAGGATTATAGCGAAGCGCGCCAGAACCCGACCGCAACAAGAAATGCCTTGAACGCCGTTCGCGGCTCCACGTATGCTCCGCATGTCATTGAATAACTAGTCCGACTCCTAGGGTTTGGGAGATCCGTCATGAAACGTCACGCGTGGACTCGGTGGGCAGTGAGAACGGTCGCCACGGTGCTCCTGCTGGTTGGTGCGTTGGCATCGAGCGCGCTGGCTCAACCTGGGCAGCCGTACGTGGCCTTCAATTCCAACCTGTCCGTAGTGGTCGGCTACGCTCCGCAATCGGCGGTGCCCGCGGGCGGCGCCTTCATCGACGCCACGTTCAACGGTGCGCCGATTCCAGGCACGCCGTTCTTCATCGGCCAGGCTACGACCGTGACGTCTCCGCCGCTTCCGCTCGGCAACTACACCGTGCGGATCGTGTGGGCGGGAGGCGCGGCGTCTCCGGTCTACAGCTTCAGCCTCGGGGCTCTCGGTGCACCGATCATCCGAGTGGCCGCGGCCGACCGCGACACGGCCGTGCTCGCGTGGGATCCGCCCGACAGCGGCCCGATCAGCAACTACGAACTGGAGGTCACGGTGGTCCGGACCGGCCAGGTCATCAATGCAACGCTCGGGAACGCTCCGGGAGTCACCTTCAGAAACGTGCCACCTGGCCTGTTCCGCGTCCGAGTCCGCGCGCTCAGCGGCTTCAGTGTCGGGCCGTATTCGGCTCCGTCCCCCGACATCGTCGTGGGCACAGTCGTAGCCGCCGGCGATCTGCAGGTGTCGCTCACCTGGAACACAACGGTGGACATGGACCTGCACCTAATCGAGCCCGACAACGGGCATGTCTACTACGGCCGCTTGTTCGGCAGATCGGCCCGGCTCGACTTCGACGACACGAACGGCTTCGGACCCGAGAACATCGTCGTCCCCGCTGGCCTGCCTTTGCCTGGCTTGTACCGGATCTACGTCGTTCACAACAGCCAGGATTTCGAGACGACATCGACCATTGCCGTGACACTCGGGGCGAACAGCGGCAACCCAAGCACGTCCATCTTCACGCGCCGCACCCGACGGGCCGCGCCCGGTACGGCAGTGCTCGTGGCGACCGTCAACGTGCAGACGGGCGAAATCGTCGAGATGCTGGGAACGGGCGTCGCGGGCGAGGGGCGGAATGCGGCCCGGGATGTTCCGCATAAGGCGCCGCAGTAGTTCAGCGCAGTCCGAGGCCCTGGCCGATGAGTGGATCTGACAGCACACAGTCGCTGCTCGCCCGTCGAAAGCTCACGCGAGCCATCGGCGACGTCATGCGCGGGCAGATGGCGGAATATCTGGCGGTGGTCACACCCCTGCTGAAGCCCATCGCCGTACTCGGCGAGTACGTGCACGGGGGGCAACGGGAACCAAACCGCAAGGCCGAGCGGGCCTACAAAGAGCTGCAGGCGCTGTACGAGACGGTCGCCACGGTGCCGCCCTTCAACCTGCCGCGCGAACTCAAGCCCCCGTTCAATCTCGGCACGGCCAATCTCGAGATCACGCCAGTCGACTACGAGCATGTGGCCACGTTCGGCAGTGTGACCCGGTCGATTGCCGTCCGGTCGCCGCTCATGTGGGTGTTGTGCTACTCGGGTTTTGCGCCGGCGCGGCTGCGCGAGTTGCTGAACAGCAAGCTGCGGTCGACCGAAGAACTCCAGAAGGTCGTGCTGAGTTATCTCATCATGCACGTCGTCCTCAACGAGCAACCGGGTGTCAAGCAGATGCTCGAGGCGCTGCGCTTTCCGGTGACCACGGCGAGACTCCCGGAATGCGGCGCCCTGCCGATCACCCGGATCGGCCTGGCCGTGTCGACGTCGCGGCCATCCGATGACGTGATAGTCCAGAGCGCCGAACTGACCGGGGTCGACGCCTTCGAGGAGGTGGTCGACGTGCACGACGTCGCGCTGCTGGGCGACCCGCTGAAGGAACAGCTGATGGCGCTGGCGCGCGAGCACGCCCCGGAACTCGTCCGACCGTAGGCCGGAGTCCAAGCCAAGCGCAACTCAAGGGCCTGGACCTGCACGCCGTCGATGCCGTCGAGATTGTGCGTTTGAACGCCGGGGAACGCGTCGCGATGTACGTCGAAACGTCGAGGCCGGCCAACCGCCAGGTCGGCGAGTGGATGGTGAAGGCGCAGGGAGCCGTCTCTGCGGCGAACCTCGGCATCTCCGGTGCCGGACGGTCGAGACAGATCTTTCGCGTGAAGTCCGGAGTGGAAGTGCTGGCCTCGAAAGCGGCCCCCGTCGGCGACACATGGACCGCCGCCAGAAGCACCAGCCTACCGGTCGTGACGACGCAGGGTGGACTCCGTTCCGCGGGGCCAGAACTCACCGGCGGCGGCGGCTCGCAGTATTTCCTGCGCAGGGCCTGGGAGTTCCTCGAACGCATGTAGCGGGGTCATAGCCGCGTGGCCAGGGCAACGGCCGCGCGCTAACGTTCTACGAGGCGCTGGTCCGTCCATGTTCTACCTGGGCTGGGCGCGGTAGAACCACCACGTGCCCGACACGCCAACGGTGGTGGTCGTGTCGCCACTCGTGGTGGCGCCGGCGGAGAAGTGCAACGTATTTCTCGAGACCGGAGAGCCGACCGGAGCGTTCTGCTCGAGGACCGTGACCGCGCCGTTGGCGCCGATGCGCTCGACGATTGCGGTGTGGTGCGGCCGTTCCCCTTCGATCTCGGACGTCGATGTCCCGCTCGCGTTGTCGGTCACGACGGTGCGCGTGAATGCGTAGTCGCGGAACTGGATGAGGTCGCCCGGCCTCAGGTCGGATAGCGCCACAGGGCTGCCCCAGGTATAGTCGGCATCCGGAGTGATCTCGCCGTAGTCGGCGGCACTCAGGGCGTGGGCGCTAGCGAGCGCCCGGTCCACCAACGTGAAGCACTGGCCGTTCCCGACCGGCTGAGTCAGACGTTGGCGGGCGTACGCCGCTATGCGCTCGGCGACACTGGCCGGTGTCGCTTGCTTGGCGCCGCCGCCCTTGGCCTGCAGACCAACTGCGCCTGGAGGCGGCGCTTCCGCGCGCGCCGACGTCCCGTCGTCCACGAGCGCAGGACTTCCTGGCCCGTTCCATGACCCCGGTGTGTGGCCGTGCCCCATCGCGGACCCCCTGTGAATGCCCAGTCACGGTGCAGTATATCTGCAGCTGCCGGGAGGCTTGGGGCAGGGCCGTGCAGGCCTGGGTGACCGACGGGTTGCGTCGGCAGCGTCCACAAACGGTCCGCTCGACCGCCGGGCCCCCGAGAATCTGCGATAATCACGAGGCGGTACTCCTCAAGGACCAAGACTGTTGAAGTCTTCCCAACCCTCCAAGATCGGCCGCTATCAGGTCGTTGACCGGCTCGGAGCCGGCGGAATGGGTGTGGTGTACCTTGCCACCGATCCTCTCCTCAGACGCACTGTCGCGATCAAGGTGCTGCCCGGACAGGACGACGAACTCCGCGAACGGTTTGCGCGCGAAGCGCGTTCAGCGGCGTCGCTCAGACACCACAACGTCGTCACGATTTTCGACATTGGGGAAGAGGAGGGCCAGCCCTTTCTCGCCATGGAGTTCCTTGATGGCGAGTCGATGGCGGAGCTGATCCGTCGACAGGCGCCACTCACCGTCAACAGACGGCTGCAGCTGATGATCGAGCTCTGCGCGGGCCTCGGATATGCCCACCGCAGCGGGATCGTGCACCGCGACATCAAGCCCGGCAACCTGATGATCACGAATGAAGGGACATTGAAGGTCCTGGACTTCGGATTGGCCCGCATCACGAGCGAGGACACACGCACCGGGCTCACGAGGGCGGGGTCGATCTTGGGGACGCCCCACTATATGTCGCCGGAGCAAGTGCACGGCAGAGCCGTGGACCCGCGCAGCGACATCTTCTCGGTCGGCCTGGTGCTCTATGAGCTACTCGCCTACCGGAAGGCGTATGCCGGCGACATCGCTCACGTCGTTCTGCACAATATCGTTCACGAGGCGCCGCTACCGCTCCAAGAAGTCATGCCGGACATCGATCCGGACCTCGCCCGGATCGTGGACAAAGCGATCGCGAAGGATCCCGACGACCGGTACCAGAGCCTGGCCGCGCTCGCCGCCGAGTTGGAGCGCGTCCGGGTGCGCCACGCCGAGCCCTCGGACACGGCTACGCTGATCAATGCGCGACCCCGGCGGGGCGCAGGGACCCCGCAGCCGACATCGGATGAACCAACGCCGGCGCGAGACGCTCGAAATCGCGCGAATCTCGACGTCATCGCGCGACGGCGGGCAGCCGCAGTCGATTCGTGCGTCACGACCGCGGCCGAACATTTTGCGGCCGGCCGCTATGACGAGGCGATCACGGAGTGCGAACACGCCGTCCTGCTGAATCCTCAGGACGACCGTGCCGTGGAGTTGATGGCCCGGGCGCACGAGGCCCTCGACGATGGCCGGGTACACGAGTGGCTGGCCGAGGCGCGCGCGCGGATGGCCTCGGGGGCGCTGACCGAGGCGCAGGCGCTCATCGACCAGTCGCTGATGCTGCGCGCGGACTCTGTCGAGGCGCAGGAGCTGCGGCAGCAGTTGCGGGAACGGCGGACCTCGCGCGAGAGCGCCACGGAACGGACCCGTGCGGCCAAGGCCGCGCTCGAGCGCGCGACGAGGAGTTTCGAAGACGGCGCGTTCGAAGCGGCGGCACGATCGGCCAGCGAGGTCTTGGCCTACGATGTCGAGAATCAGGACGCGCTCGACGTGCGGCGCCGTGCCGCAGCAGCCGTGGAAGCACGGCGGCGCCAGCAGGGCCACGACCAGTGGGCGTCTGACATCGTCGAGCAGGCGCGGCTGCAAACGGCCGCTGATGATCCGCACGGGGCGCTGGAGTTGCTCGAGTCTTTCGAGCCACCTCACCCGCGCGTGACAATCGCGCTGGCCCGGCTCCGAGTTCGGTTATCCGGGGGGCGTTCGTCCGACCACGAGGCCGAGGCCTCGCGTCAGCCGACGATCACCGAAAGTGCCGGAGCCGAGATCGAACCGACGCTCGTTGCCGAGCGCCCGAAGCCGTTTCGAGCACGTGCTGGCCAGGGCCAGGCGCCGGTGGCCACGGTGGATCCGCCGCGGCGAGCATCGCACCATGGATCAGCGATGATGTGGGCGGGGCCGCTGGCCGCGATTGTGCTTCTGGGCGCAGGCGGCATCTGGTTCCTTGCCGGAGACCGCGCAACCAGCGTGACGACTGCGCCGCCCTCGACCGACGGCAACGCGCAGACTGCGGGGACCGAGACCCCCACGATGGGCGCCGCGCCGGCACCTGAACCAGCTGTCGCCGTTCCGGATCCGGGCATCGAGTCGATGCACGCGGCTTTCAGAGCAGCGATGGGCCGAGACAACCTGGAACTCGCGGCCGCCACGATCCTCGACGCGCCGCTCGAACTGCGTCAGCACCCAACGCTGGCGGCTGACGTCAATCAGCTCCTCGCGGCAGCCAAGAGACGCGCGTCGGATGCTTGGGCCCAGGCACAGAAGCATCCCACAGCTCAGAAATCCACGACGTTTTTGGCGGCGCAAGCGAGGCGAACCGAAGCCACCGTGCTCGAACGCGAGGGACAGCTGCCTGAAGCCGCGCAAGGATTCATCGCGGCAGCGGGTCTCTTCGCGCGGGCGACACCGGCCAGTCAGCCAGCCCCTCTGAGGCCCGGCACGGCTGCAGGCCGCGCCGAACCGCTGACGGCACCCGTGGCGACGGCTCCGGTCGCGGCGCCACCGACTGTGTCAACGCCGGTCCCGGTGCCGCCGCCTGCTGTGTCAGCTCCGGTCACGGTGACGGCTCCGCCGGCCGCGGGCGCCCTCAATCCGGCTCCCGTCCTGGTGTCAGGCCCGGCTCCAACGCCCCCCTCGGCCCCGCCGGCCGGGGCGCCGGTAGACGTCTCGGCGGTCGACGCCACCGCCATTCGCGAGGCCCTCAACCAGTACATCGCAGGATACCAGCGCCTCGATGTCGGAGCCATCAGGCGCATCTACCCGGGCGCGCCAGCGAATCTCGACCTGAGCAATGTCCGTAGCTACAGGCTCGTCCTGGACAACGTGGAGATCACACTGCAAGGTGACAAGGCCACGGTCACGGCCATTCGGCGCGTGAGAGCGGAGATGAAAGCCGGTAAAACGCAAGAACCGACGCTGCCGACGGAGTTCTCCATGCGGCGCGCCGGCGGCGGCTGGGTCATCGAGCGCGTTCGGTAGAGGATCGGACGCCCGCGGCCCTGCGCGACAGTCGCCCCACCGCGACAAGGCGATCGCCTAGAACGTGTAGTCGAATCCGATGACCGGCGTAAACCGGGCGGTGAGCCCGGCCTTGTTCAACGCCACCAGGATGTTGGCGTTAATCAGGAGAGTCTTCTTCACGTTGAACTTGCCCCCAACCGCCAGGCTGACAAGATTGAGGGCACCATCGAGAATGCCGCCGCCTGAAGGGATCCTCGGGGCGTACTCCTGAAATGTGGTGGAGCCGACGACGCCGCCGGCACTCCGGTAGCTATGCGCGACGTCGGTGAGCTGCAGACCCTGTGCGTCAATCAGTGAGCGGCCTACCAGGTCGGCCGACAAGGTAATCGAGGGCGACGCCACGAATTCCGTCCCGACCTTGTAGTTGACTTCGTTCGAAAGGCTGGCGACATCCGAATCGCCCGCTGTCGAGAACCCGACGTTGAAATGCGGCCCAAGCCGTCCTTGCGACGCCGAGCCAATCAGCGTGAACGTGGCCGCGGTCGCCCCGGTGCCGAGTAGCTCCTCGGAATCTCCTGATGGCAGTTTCAAGTCGATGCCAGCCGCCAGCCCGCCGCCCGGCCGGGATGCAAAGCGGTACTTGGCGCGCAGCAGCACGTCTCCGATTCCGCTGGCGTCACCCGAATCCGAAAACGTCTGGGTCGCCGCACCTCCCGGAAACGCGTGGATGGTTGAGGCGTCACCGGTCGCAAGGCGCACAACGGTGGCGTCGATGCTCGCGTCCATGCTGACACGCACGATGGGAACGGCCACGGCGAGGTCGAACGCGTCGGTGACCCCGTAGCTGGCAAACAGGGTCGTCGTCGCACTGGTGAGATCGAGCCTGAGCGCCGCCTGCACCAGATCGCCCTCGAAGAACGCATCGCCGGGCACGTTCTCGTGCTGCAGGTAGAACTTGATGTCGCCGCTGTCGAGCTTGGCGCCTTCGAAGGAGGTGTACCTCGAGTACTGAAAGTTCGAGCCGAAGGTCAGTTTCTTGCGGCCGTTGGTCAACGCGCGATCGGCAAACGCCGGACCAAAGCTGTTGGTCGCACGCTGAAACGTGCCGCTTGCCGCATCAAAGGTGAAGGCGAACCCGCCGGTCGGTGACCCAATCGGGAACGTCGCGATCTGGGCCACGATCTGCTGATTGAAGAGGTACGGGATCAGTGTCTGGTCAGCACCGGGCACGAAGTGCGCCTCGTGCGTCAGGACCCCGGCCGGCGGCGGCGCCAGGCGAACATCGGCCTGAATGAGATTGACGAGCAGGAAAGACAGCGGTGTGTCTTGTGCGAACGCTGGCCGCGACGCGAGCACCGCGAGCACACAGAACAGGCGGAAGAATGTCGTACGACTGACCATGCATACCTCCTGGCGGCGATCGCGCGGGAGTATAACATGCTCCGCGTCTCCGCCTGGGGCCTCGCAGAAAGCGAGATGCGCGAGAGGTTGGGCTGGACACTGCCGGTCACTGGCGGGTGAACAGCCACAACCTGACCGCCGCGAAGATGACGCCGATGACGAGCCAGGTGCGGGCTTGTCTGCCGAGGTCACGCGTGCGTCGCATCGTCCTCACGGCCCGGCCGACGCTTTTTCTGGTCAATGCCAAAGCGCGCAAGGGTTGCACCGAGAGCACCGCCCCGTCGATGCGTGCGTGGTAACATTCGGGCGCAATCCGACCCACCGATGCCCTTCCCAACGCAAGTCGGCCGCTACCAGATCAAGAGCCGCATTGGCGGAGGCGGCATGGGCACGCTCTATCTCGCTCGCGACACCAACCCCACCACCGATCGTCTGGTCGCTCTGAAACTGCTCAATGCCAACCTCGAACACGGCGATCTGCGCGCGCGGTTCTCGAGGGAGGCGCGGTCGCTGTCGGCGCTGAGCCACCCCAACATCGTCATCAGCCACGACTCGGGCGAGTTCCAGGGCGCGCCGTTCATCGTGATGGAGTACGTGCGGGGCGAATCGCTGGCCGAGAAGATCCGACGGAAGGCCCCGATGTCGCTCGGCCAGAAGATTCGGCTCATGACGGAACTGTGCGACGGGCTGGCGCATGCCCACGGGGCGGGCATCATCCATCGCGACATCAAGCCCGCCAATCTGATGGTCGATCAGCACGGCCGCCTCAAGATCCTTGATTTCGGCATTGCTCGCGAAGGCGACAGCCGGCAGGCGCAGGGGGGCCTGACACGGCTGCACACCTCCATCGGCACCCCGGGGTATATGTCTCCGGAGCAGATCGAAGGCGTAGCGATCGACCACCGCGCCGACCTGTTCTCGGCAGGCACTGTGTGCTACGAGCTGCTGGCCTATCGCGAGGCGTTTACCGGCGGCACGACCCGACAGATCGAAAAGCGGGTCATGCACGACGACCCGCCACCACTCATGTCCGTCGTGCCGGGACTCGATCCGCGAATCGCGGAGATCATCGCGCTTGCGCTGAAGAAGGATGTGAGCGAGCGAGCCCAGAGCGCCGGCGAGCTGCTCGACGCGTTTCAGGGTGTGCTCGCGACACTGCCTGCCGATGTGCAGCCCACTCACGTGACGCCGCTTCCGCCGGTCGAGGCCTCCGCCGGCGGCGAGTCACGGCGTCGGCGGGCGGCCGAAATGGCCCACCAGCGGGCGTTGGCCAGCAAGGCCGAGGGCGCCCTCGACTTCGCCCGACGCTCGGCACTCGAAGCGCTCGCCGAAGATGCCGAACACGGGCCGGCGCGGATGCTGCTCCGAGAGTTCGGCGGCGAGGCGGACGCGGCGCAGATGATCGAGCCGACGCAGCTGGCCTGGTCGCAAGAGGACACCCTGTCGGGAGATAGGACCGTCGTCAATGCGTCCGGGTCCACTCCGAGACGGCCGGCGGTGCCGCTGCCGTGGCGCCCCGACCAGCGCCCGTGGGTGCGCTTTGCGCCGCTCGCCGGTGCGGCGGCCGTGGCCCTCGTGCTGGTCGGGTTGGCCGTGGCCTTCCGAGACCGGTGGCTGCCGGCCGACGACGCGCCTCTCAGCCGCGTGGTGGTAGCCGAGCCCGAGGCGCGGCCGGTCGAGGAGAGTCCCGGACTGAACAGCGGCAACCCGGTTCGCACAACCTTGATCGCCACGCTGCAGGACGCCCAGGGCGTACCCGTCAACGAGGCCGAGGTCGCGTTGAGTCCCGGTAACATCGCGGCGCCGGGCAACGGCTTCGGTCAGTACGTGTTCGAGTCAATCGCGCCGGGGCCATACGCGCTCACAGTGCGCCATGCCAGCTTCAGGGAGCGTACGGTGACGCTCGAGGTGGCTCCGGGCGGCGTGCAGCAATCGATCGTGCTCGATCGCGTGACAAGAATGGCGGAGTTGCCGCTTCGAGACCCGAAGCGCCCTGCCCCTGAAGACTACCGAAGGCCGCCCCCGCCTCCGTTCGATCCACTGCCTCGGCCGCTAGATCCACAGCCTCGGCTGCCTGTGGACGCGGCGCCGCGCGACACCAGGAGGGTTGACGAACCGAGTCGTCAGCCGCCCGACAACCCTGGACCGGGCGGGACGCCGTCGGGCTCGGCGCGGTCCTCGGTGCTGGCCCAGGACGCCTTGGAGCGCGCGGTTCGCGCCATCAACGACGACGGCGACCTGGACCGGGCGGAGCGCCTCCTGGCAGAAGCGCGCCGTTTCGATCCAGAGTCAAAAGACGTGGCAAGAGAGCTGGAGCGTTTACGAGACATGCGCGCCGTCGAGCTACGTCAGTTCGTGCGCGATCACGTGCTGCGGGCGCAGCGACTGTTCCGCGAGGCTGGCGACCTTGACGGGGCGCTGCGTGAAGTGGACCGGGCATTGAGCCGGCTGCCCTCGGATCCGCAGGCCGTCGGCCTGCGTGAAGACATTCTGCGGGTGCAGGCCATCGGGACGAAGAAGCCCCCACCAGCGGTGGTCGGGCCGGGCGTCGGCGGGGACGCATGGATGTTCGACGAGTCGGAGCACAGGTGAACCTATGAGAAGTATCGTTTGGGGTCTGGGTCTGACGTTGATGATGGCAGCCGGAGTGGCCTGGTGGGAGCCGGATATCGCGGCCGATGCAGCGACGCAACCCGCCGCGTGCCCGCCACTGAAGTTGAGCGACATCGAGGACTACGTGGACGTGAAGGCCCCCGCGGCGGTCGTGCGCCGCCGCATCAACGAGTGCGGGCTCGGGTTCACGTTCGACAAGACCGCCGAAGACCGGCTGCGCACACTCGGGGCTCAGGCGGATCTGATTGCGCTGCTGGCAAGCGTCGGACGCGCCGGGCTGGAAGTGCGCAGCACGCCGGCAGGCGCCGCCGTGGCCATCGACGGCCAGCGCAGGGGCACGACGCCACTCACGCTGAACGACCTGGCGCCGGGGGCTCACAAGGTGATGCTGTCGTTCGAGGGGTATCTCGACAACGCCGGCGAGGTCACCCTCGAGGCCGGCGACACCGAGCGTATCGAGCGGACCTTGACGCGCACACCGGCGCCGGCCGGCGCGCCTTCCGTGGCGCCGCCAAAGGGCGGCAGCAAGCTGCCGTGGATCCTCGGCGGCGTGGCGGTGGTCGGCGGCGGAGCGGCGCTCGCGCTCGCGGGGGGTGGCGGCGGCACAACCTCGAGCGTGACAACCACGACCGCGACGACCACTGTTCCGGCGGGCGCGGTCAACATCAGCCGCACCGCCTTTGCCTTCGGATTCGCCGGTGGCAGCCTGCAGGCGGATGTCACGTGCAGTGCCGGTACCTGCTCGTGGGCGTTCGGCAGCATTCCGTCGTTTCTCACCGTGCAACCAGCCTCTGGAAGCGGCAACACCACCGTGACGGTGAGGGCCGA
>JANORI010000569.1:0-1868 GCA_031415235.1 Acidobacteriota bacterium
GTCCAGCCCGAAGCCGATCCCGTCCTGCGCGGAGCTGGGGCCGTAGGTGTCGACCTTCACCCCCGCGGCCAGCACGTTGGTGCGCATCAACTCGACCGTCGACGCCTTGAGTAGTCGCGTGCCGTTGGCCTGGCCGCCGTCGAGCAGCATCTGGGCAAACCGCCGGTAGTCGTCCACCGTCGAGAGCAAGCCGCCACTGCCGGACAGAAAGACGGGTCGGGTCGTGGCGAGACTCTGGTTCGGCGCGGTCATGATGCGCTTGTCGGGGCCGTAGGTGAAGATCCTCGTCACCCGATCCGCTTTCGACGGCTCAACCCAGAAACCGGTGTCGCTCATACCGAGCGGCTCGAAGATCTTCGTCTGCAGGAACACGTCGAGGGACTGGCCCGACAGCTTCTCGACGAGGTAGCCCTGAATATCGACACTTGGCCCATAACGCCAGTCGGTGCCAGGCTGGGTGGCGAGTGGCAGCTTCGCCAGCTTGTCGATCATGGCCTGCAGCGGCTGACTGCGGTCGGCGATGTTGTGCGCGCTGTAACCGCCGCTGACGTCGAAGCCCGCGGAGTGGCTCATCAACTGCCGCATGGTCATCGGCGTGGCTTGCGGCACCTCGCCGCTCGGTGTGGCGACTGTGAGGCCGGCAAACTCGGGGATGTGCTTGGCGACGGGATCGTCGAGGGTCCACTTGCCCTGTTCCCACAGCATCATCATCGCCACGCCGGCGATGGGCTTGGTCATCGACGCGATGCGGAAGATCGTGTCCTTGGTCAGGGGCCTCTTGGTGTCGAGATCCTGCACGCCGTAGGCGTCGAACTGGACCACCTTGCCGTGGCGGGCCACCAGGGTCGCAACGCCGGCCAGCTTGGCCTCGTCCACCAGCGCGCGCATGGCGTGTTGGAAGGCCTTCAAGCCGTCGGCGGAGAAGCCCACTGATTCGGGCGACGCGAGCGGGTCATCGGCACGGACACCCACCGCGCCTCCAAACACCACGACCGCAGTCATCAGCACCGTTGCACGTCGAGCGAAAGCACCCATGTGACCCCCCGTTTCGGCTTGAGCTTAGCGCATTCCCTACGCTGAGGAGTGCCACCCGAGCCTGCGGCTGCCAATGACCCCGCGGTCATTGGCCCCCCTCGTCGACCGTCGAAGAGCGGATCCTCAGCTGCGCTACTCCTCGAACGCCCTCTTCCACCGCTTCCGAGGGTCATCGAACGTCACCGCCTCGGGCGTGAAGGCGTCCGGGTCGTCCATAGCGACAAGCCGGCCATAACAGAGCCGCCCTCCGTCTGACGACGGTCCTTGATGGCACTGGATTTCTGGCGAAGCAGCGGGTCATTCGGCGGTTTGGGGACGTTATTTTTTCCACCGGATTCTCCTGAATTCGCCGCGGTTCGGGGGCCCTACCCTTCTCCCAGCGCTACCCGGCAAGATGCGCCTACGTGGGATAGGCGCCAGAATAGTGGCGTCTATCCCTTGATTATTGCGTCTAGACGTGCGGCCACGCCATGCTCGGTGTCTATGAACTGAACCGCACGGACCTCCTGCGGGATGTCTTCATCTGGGCCTACGAACGATCAGCAGACCGCTACGCCGCCATCCAGCAGTCAGTCGGCGAACCCGACCCGTTCCGTCTGCGCTATCGCGAGGCCTTGCGCACGTTGGCGTGTTGCGCGACTGCCATATCAACGTTCGCAAATGAGCCGCGCGCCGTCCGCTCTTCAGCGGCGCGTCGGCTCCATTTGCGTGTTAGCGGCCCACGCGATGGGATCGCGATTCGACATGCGAGAAACTGTGGCGCGTGGCGCCGCGTACAATCACGGACCTCCGGGAACCGAGGCCGAGCCAGCAGTGGTGCGACCAGCCCGAAT
>JANORI010000570.1:0-2067 GCA_031415235.1 Acidobacteriota bacterium
CAGTGCCCACACGCGCCGAAGCCTCCGATGTGGCGACAGCGATCTACGACGGCGCCGATCCGGTGAAGCTGTCGGCCGAATCGGCTACGGGCCAGTACCCGATCGAAGCGGAGAGCATGATGAGCAACATCATCGCCCAGACCGAGGCCGACCCGCACTACCGCGAAGCGATCGAAGCCTCGCACACGCCGCCGCGCGCCGACATGGCGGATGCCATCGGCTGCGCGATGCGCCGCGTCGCCGGGCTGCTGCATGTTGCCGCCACCGTCGCCTACACCAGCTCCGGCTACTCGGCGCTGCGCATGGCGCGTGAGCGGCCAGAGGCGCCGATCATCGGCATGACGCCGCAGCTGGCCACAGCGCGCCGCGTCGCGCTGGTCTGGGGTGTGCATCCGGTGCTGTGCGACGAAGTGGCGGATGTGCTTGAGATGAGCGACCTGGCGTGCCAGACCGCGCTCAAGCAAGGCTTCGCGCGCGTCGGCGACCGCATCGTTATCTCGGCCGGGATGCCTTTCGGCAGCGCTGGCACCACCAATCTGCTGCACATCGCGCAAGTTACCTGAGCTTTGCGCAGTCCACCCGAAAGGAACCGACCCATGGCAAAGATCAATGAAGTGCGCGGCTTCGAGATCCTCGACTCGCGCGGCAATCCGACCGTGGCGGCTGAAGTGGTGCTCGCCGACGGCGCGCGCGGCTTCGCTGCCGCGCCGTCGGGCGCATCCACCGGCTCGCGCGAGGCGCTCGAACTGCGCGACGGCGACAAGAGCCGCTACCTCGGCAAGGGTGTGCTGAAAGCAGTCGCCAACATTAACGGCGAGTTGCGCCATGCACTGCTCGGACGCGATGCCGACGACCAGGCGGCGCTCGACGCGCGCATGATCGAACTCGACGGTACGCCGACCAAGGCGCGCCTCGGGGCCAACGCGATCCTCGCCGTGTCGCTCGCCGCCGCCAAGGCCGCCGCCGCCTCGGCCGGGGTGCCGCTGTATCGGCGGATCGCCGGCTCGGGGCCGATCCGCATGCCGGTGCCGATGATGAACATCGTCAATGGCGGTGCGCATGCCGACAACAGCGTGGACATGCAGGAGTTTATGATCCTGCCGGTGGGCGCGCCGTCGTTCTGCGAGGCGCTGCGCTGGGGGGTGGAAGTGTTCCACGCGCTCAAGAGCGTGCTCAAGAGCCGCAGCCTGTCGACTTCGGTCGGCGACGAGGGCGGCTTCGCGCCCGACCTGCCCTCGAACGAGGCGGCGCTCGAGACCATCATGCAGGCCATCGAGAAGGCGGGATACAAGCCGGGCAAGGACATCTATCTCGGTCTCGACGCCGCCAGTTCCGAGTTCTACAAGAATGGTCACTACGAACTGGCTTCGGAAGGCAAGCGCTTCGACTCCGCCCAGTTCGTCGACTACCTCGGGCGCTGGGTCGACCAGTACCCGATCATCACCATCGAGGACGCCATGGCCGAGGACGACTGGGCCGGCTGGAAGCTGTTGACCGACAAGCTGGGCCAGCGCGTGCAACTGGTCGGCGACGATCTGTTTGTCACCAACACGGCGATCCTTCAGGAAGGGATAGCCAAGGGCATCGCCAACTCGATCCTGATCAAGCTCAATCAGATCGGGACGCTCACCGAAACGCTGGCGGCGATCAAGATGGCCGACGCGGCGGGCTACAGCTCGATCGTCTCGCACCGTTCGGGTGAAACCGAAGACACGACCATCGCCGATCTCTCGGTATCCACCGCCGCGACCCAGATCAAGACCGGCTCGTTGTGCCGCTCCGACCGGGTGGCGAAGTACAACCGTCTGCTGCTGATCGAGGCCGAAGTCGGCGCCGGCGTTGCTTACGCCGGCAAGGGCGCCTTTCGCGTCGCGCCCTGAGCTGGCGCGTCAACAGAACCTGGCGAGGAGACACCGTGAACGAGACCATTCTGCCCTCCGGGCAACGCATCTACGACCAATGCCAGGAACTCGGCCGGCTGTCCGAGGAAGAGGGGGCATTGACTCGCGTCTTCCTGAGCAAGGAGCAGGCGCAGGCCAACCCGCTGGTACTCGGCTGGATGCGCGA
>JANORI010000571.1:0-5385 GCA_031415235.1 Acidobacteriota bacterium
CTGGTGGAACTGGTCGAGATGAAGATCCTGATGCAGCGCCAGCCCGACAGCGGCAAGCTGCACTAGGACGCCAACTGGCAGGACTTCTTCCCCGCCATGACCGCGCCCCAGACGCACTGGAGACGCGGCTTCGCAAATCGCTGCAGCCGCGCAGATTCGGCGGACGAGGCTGGCCCGGCCGAGCTACCCGGGCTGGCGCCGCCCGGCCAGCACGCCCGCGATCTGCTCCCCATGAAAGCGGCCGTTCTCGATGAACACCGTGCCCGTGCGCTTGCCCGCCACCTGGCCGCCCGCGATGAAGAGGTTCGGCACGTTGGTCTCGAACGTCACCGGATCGTAATGGGGCACCAGCGTCTCCGGGTCGACCTCCACGCCCGCGCCGCGCAGGAACTCGGGATCGGCGTGGTACCCGGTCAGCAGCAGGACGCCGTCGGCGGCAATCTCGTGCCGCACGCCGCCGGTCTCGACCACGACGGTGGTGGGGGTGATGGCGACCAGACGGGTGTTGAAGTGCGCCGCCACCGAGCCGTCCCTGATGCGGTTCTCCATGTCGGGACGCACCCAGTACTTCACTGAGTCGCCGAGCGCCGCGCCGCGGTGCACGAGCGACACGTGCGCGCCGGTGCGGTAGAGCTCGAGCGCGGCCTCGCAGGCCGAATTCTTGCCGCCGACGACCACGACCCGCTGGCGATAACAGGGATGCGGCTCGCGATAGAAGTGCGACACGTGCGGCAGGTCTTCGCCGGGCACCCCCAGCAGATTGGGCAGGCCGTAGTAGCCCATCGCCAGCACGACCGCGCGGGCTTGACGGACGCGTTCGGCGCCGAGCCGGTTGCGCGTCGGCACAACGAACACGGTCTCATCGCTCTCGGTCTCGCGCTCCACCGCCAGCACCTGCTCGAAGAGCGCGACCTGCAGTTGGAAGGTGTCAGTGACCTTGCGGTAGTAGTTCAGCGCCTCGGCCCGCGTGGGTTTGTCATACGGCGTCGTGAGCGGCACGCCGCCGATCTCGAGCAGTTCGGGGGTGGTGAAGAACACCATGTTCACGGGGAAACGCGCGACCGCGTCGACCAGCGACCCCTGCTCCACCACCACGTAGTCGAGGCCATGGTGCCGGCAGGCGATGGCTGTGGCCAATCCCGACGGGCCCGCGCCCACAATCAGCACGTCTCTGACAGACACAGCCCCCGATCATAGCGGACAAGACGGGCACACATCTGCCTCGGGTTGGCGCAATAATGCGAGGTCGGCCCGAGCCGACCTCGTGCGACCGCGGTCGATGACGCTCTGCCTGTGCGCCCCAGGCAGGTGTGGCGGGACGTGGTCCGGCACGCGGGACCGTGCATGCGAGCCACCACCATGACCCAGACCCGCTTTGTGCTCACGCTCGTCGCCGCCGCCGCGGCGCTCGCCGTGCTTGACGCGCGGCCGGCTCACCCCCCCGCGCCCGTCACGCCGCAAGCCGCGCAGACGCCTGCCTTGGACCAAACCCCGGTGTTCCGCGCCGGCGTCGAACTGCTGCCGCTCGACGCGGTGGTGCTCGACAAGGACGGGCGTCAAGTCATTGACCTGACGGCGGCCGATTTCCAGGTCGAAGTGGACGGCAAGGCGCGCAAGGTGGCGACGTTTGAATACGTCAGGTTGACCGACCCGGTCGCCGCGTCGCTCGCGCGCAACAAGGCGAAGCCCTTTCGGGCGCCGCCCCCCGACACCACGATCTCGACCAATAGCGGCGGCGGGCCCGTGGGCCGCGCCATCCTGCTGCTGGTGGACCAGGGCAACATCCGCTTCGGGGCCGCGCGGCCCGTGATGCAGAACGCGCTGAAGTTCGTGGACCGCCTGCAGCCGAGTGACCGCGTCGCGTTCGTGGCGGTGCCCCCGCCCGGCGAGGTCGTGGACTTCACGACCGACCACGCGAAGGTCCGAGAGGCGATGGTGCGCGCGACCGGCCGGCTCACGCCGTCGCGGCGCCGGTTCAACATCAGCATCACCGAGGCGTTCGCGCTCTATCGGCAAAACGACGCCATCCTCGTCAACCAGGTGATCGGCCGTGAGTGCGCCGGCACCACGGGTGGGGCTGATGCGGAGCGCTGCGAGCGTGACGTCGAGCAGGAGGCGAGTGAGATCGTCGGCGACCAGCGTCAGCAGACCGACCGTTCCGTCGGCGCAATCCGAGGGGTGCTCGCGAGCCTGGGCGGTCTCGACGGCCCGAAATCGGTGATCCTCGTCTCGGAGGGGCTCGTGCTCGAAGGCCTCGGCGGCGACATGGAGGACCTGGCCCGCGTGGCGGCCGACGTGCGCGCGTCGCTCGACGTGCTGCTGCTCGACGTGCCGTCCTACGACGCCGTGCAGTCGCAGCTGCCCACGACCGCCGACGACGACCGCCAGTTGCAGGAAGCCGGCCTGTTGCTCCTCGCAGGCATGGCCCGGGGCACCCTGCATCGCATCGTGTCGAGCGCCGAGACCGCCTTCCGGCGCATCGAGCAGTCGATGGCGGGCTACTACCTGCTGGGCGTGGAGCCTGGCGCCAACGACCGCGACGGCAAGCGTCACAACATCGATGTGAAGCTCGTCAAACGCGGCTTCACCGTGCAGGCCCGGCGCGCCTTTCTCTCACCCGAGGGCCTACCCGCCGCCACGCCAGCCGAGGCCTTGAAACGCACGCTGCGGTCGCCCGCGTCGGCCACGGCCTTGCCGCTGCGGGTCTCGACGTGGACCTACAAAGAATCCGGGACGGCGCGCGTGCGCCTGCTCGTGGCCGCGGAGGTCGAGCGCGGCACCGCCGAGTCGCTGCAATACTCTGCCGGACTGGTCGTCGCCACCAAGGACGGGAAGGTCATTGCGGCCAGCGAGGAGCCGCGGGAACTGAAGGCGCTCGATGGCGACGCGGGCCTGGCCGTCTACGCCGGCATGGTGGTGCTCGATCCAGGCACCTATCGGTTGCGGGTGGCGCTAGCCAACGCCGACAAGCGCGTGGGGAGCGTGGAGCGCGAGGTGCTCGCCTGGCAGTTGAACGGCGAGACGCTGACACTGGGCGACCTGCTCGTGGCCGCCGAACCGGTGGGCGGCGCGCCCCTCTCGCCCATGGTCGAACCGCGGGTGCACAACGGCTCGCTCGTGGCGCTGGCCGAAGTCTACGCGCCGGCCTCGAGCCAGGCCGCCGAGATCGGCGCGCGCCTCGACGTGATGCGCGACGAGACCAGCGGCGTGCTCGTGTCGGCGCCGCTGCGGGTGTCCACCGGGCCGTCGCCCGAAGTGCGGGTGGCGCAAGGCACGGTCAACGTCGGTGCGGTGCCCCCCGGCAGCTACATCGCGCGCGTCAGCTTCACCGAGGGCGGCGCGCCGCGTGGTGCCCTGGTCCGGCCTTTTCGCGTGGTCTCCAGGGGCGTCACGACGACCTCGGGCGTGCCGGCCCCGATGGGGTCGGCACCCGCGGAGCTGCTGGCCGCCGTGATGGGGTCGCTGCCGGCCGCGTCGAAGGACGACCTGCTCGAACCCGCAACAATAGCGGCCCTATGGTCGGCCGCCGAACAGGGACGCTCACCCGCCGCGCTTGCGGCCATCAAGACGGCGCGCGGCGGACAGATGATGGACGGCGCGCTTGCCGCACTCTCGGCCGGCGACCAGGGCGTGGCGGCGTTCGTGCGCGGCATGGACCTGCTGGCCAAGGCCCAGGTCGACCAGGCCGCCATTCAATTCCAGACCGCCATGCGCATCCAGGGCGGCTTCGGCGCAGCGCGAGCGATGTTTGGCGCCTGCTTGCTCATTGCGAACCGCGAGAAGGAAGCCGCGGGCCTGCTGATGAGCGTGCCGGCCACGATGCCTGGGATGGGCCGGCTGGCCGGCGAAGCCTGGCTGAAGTCGGGTCAGCCAGCCGCCGCGGTGGCGCCACTCGAACAGGCGGTCGCGCTCGCGCCTTCCGACGCCAGAGCCGCGCGCACACTGGCGCTGGCCTACGCGATGGCGGGCGACACGGCCAAGGGCCTGCCGGCGGTCACCAGCTATCTCGGCGGCGCGGGCAGCACCGACGGCACCGTTCTCGCCGTCGGCGTCTACGCGCTGTACCAACGGCACGCGGCCGGCACCGACGCCGCGGCCATCGCCGCCGACAAGGCGCAGGCGCGCGCGTGGGCGCGCGCCTACGCCGCCACGAAAGGACAACTGGGGCCGCTCGTGGACACGTGGGCCAGCTTCCTTGAAGGCGCGAAGTAGCTAGCTCATGAGCTCGAGCGACGCGATCGCGATCACCTTGGTGGCGGCCAACAGGTCGGCGACCGCGCAGTACTCGTCGGGCTGGTGCGCCTGCACGAGTTCACCTGGTCCGTAGGCCACGCAGTGCGGCACGCCGGCCACCCGCGCCACGTGCTTGTGGTCGTAGGTGCCGGGACTGGCCACCAGGGTGGCCTGACGCCCGAGCACGCTGCGGATGGCGCCGGTGAGCGCCGGGATGATCGGCGAGTCGTCGGGCGTGCGCGTGGGATGGACGATCAACCGGTCGTGCAGCTCGAAGCGGATGCCAGGCACGAGACGCCGCGCCGCCTCCACGAGTGCCGCGATCTCGTCGCGCGTCGCGTCGAGCCCCTCTTCGATCAGGAATCGCCGATCGAACACGGCGCGACAGTGGTCGGCCACGCACGGCGTCTGCACACCGTCGACCCTCTGGCCGCCTTCGATGCCGTTGGTGTTGATGGTGGCATGGCGCGCGCCGGGCGGCACGACTGGTACGGCGGTGGTACGGCCGGCCAGCCGCGGCTTGAGCTGCGCCTCCACCAGATGCAGGAAGTGCCCCATCCCTTCGATGGCGCTCGCGCCAAGAAACGGCATGCTGCCATGGCCGATGCGGCCGCGGGCCTCCACCTCGAACCAGTAGACCCCGCGGTGTCCGATGCACACCTGATCGACGTCGAGCGGCTCAGGAATAATCACGAAGTCGGTCTTCTCTTTCGACAGCCACTGGTGCTCGGCCAGGTGGTACACGCCGGCCAGGCCACCGCTCTCTTCGTCGACCGTGCCACTCACCTCGATCGTGCCGGGCAGCCTAATGCCAGCGCGGCGCAGGATCTCGGCGGCGTAGACCGCGGCCGCGATCCCGGCCTTCATGTCGCACGACCCGCGGCCGTAGATACGGCCATCGCGCACCAGGCCACCAAACGGGTCCACGGTCCAGCCGCCACCGGCCGGCACCACGTCGAAGTGGCCGTTGAGGTGCACGAGCGGGTGGGCGCTGGCACCGGCCCGCCGGCCGATCACGTTCACGCGCGGATGGGCACGCGTGTGCTCGGGGCGTCCGTCGGCGGCCACGTAGTGCACGTCGAAATCGCAAGCACGCAGGTGCTCGCCGATGAACCGGGCGCAGGTCTCGTATTCCTCGCCGGGTGGATTCAC
>JANORI010000572.1:0-5487 GCA_031415235.1 Acidobacteriota bacterium
CTAGGTGATCGGCTGACGGAACGCGGCGATCACGTAGACAAACGCGGGCACCACCCGATTGTGCACGCGGGCGGGCGCAAAGCCGAGCGCGCCGGCCGCCTCGATGGCGGCCTTTTCGAAGGCCGCGGCTGACCGCACGACGCCGATGCCGTTCACGCCGCCGTGCGCCGCGACGTCAAGCTCGAGCAGCACCACCCCGTCGAAGAGCGCCTGCGGCGGATACGCGGGCATCACGAGTGGCCCCGCGGGGAACGGGGCGGCACCCGACGGCCCGGCCACGTTCTTCGGCGGCTCGCCAAGCGTGCCAGGGAACAGCGAGGGCGGACGGAACAGGGCCACCACGAGCACGGTGGAGCTCATCGGCGCCCGCGCCGAGGGATCAGGCGGCACGCCGGGAGGCGGCACGGGCGCGTCTTCCGCCGGTGCGAAGGTCCAGGTGCGCACGGCGGCAACGACGGCGTCGGTGAATGGCTCCGTGTGGCGCAGTGCCTTCACGGCTGTGACGCGGCCCGCCTTGTCGACCGACACCTCGACCACGACTTCCCCGGCACTCACGGCCCGGATGGGAATCTGCGGCAGCGCCCCGCCCTTGAGTTTCGCCGCGGCCACTGCGAGCCGCTTCACCGGCGGCGCATCGGCTCGAGCCGATGTTGGCGCAGACGGCGAAGCATCGGCGGGAGGCCGAGAGGCCGCGGACCCGAGGTCGTCCTCGGTCATGACCCTGGCAGGCGACGGAATCGCCCTGCGACGAGCCGCTTCCTCGGTGGCGAGGCGGCCGAGTGACTGGGCGGTCACAGGGCTGCTGCCAACCAACAGGCCGCCAACCACCACGGACGGCAGCAGGCACCCCGACACGATGCTCGACCTCATGACACCCTCCAGGAACGCGCGTCTACGGCGACTATCAGTATGGACTCGCGGCGCGACTACCAGCCCAGGGCCGCCGCCCCAAGGCGCGTCTAGCGGTGCGCCGCGTAGACCGTCTTGGCGCCGCCCTTGGTGAAGGCCACCGTGTCGTAAGGCTGCTTGGTGCCGCCCTCCATGCCGGGCGAGCCGGCCGGCATGCCCGGTACGGCAATGCCGGTGATCTTCGGCCGTTCCTTCAGCATCTTCTGCACGTCAGCGGCCGGCACGTGGCCTTCCACCGTGTAGCCGTCAACCTTGGCCGTGTGGCACGAACTCAGTTCGTCGGTCACGCCCGCTTCCGCCCGCACCGTATTGAGCTTCGCGTCGGTCACATCGTGGGCTTCCACCTGGAAGCCTGCCGCCCGGAGATGTTCAATCCAGGCGCCGCAGCACCCTCAAGTGGGTGACTTGTAGACGACCACCTTGGAGGCGGCCGACGCGGCGGGCTTTGGCGCCTGGGCGGCGGGGCCGAATCCGGTCGAGGCCAAGGCGGCCAGGGCAAGGACAATGGCTTTGGTGTGCATGAGCCTAGTTTGCCACCAAGCAGGGTTTTCGGCTACGCTCCTGACACTGTGCTTCCGTCGCGCCACGCGCATCATGTCCATCATCACGTGCCCCGATGCGGGCCGGCCGGACTGTGCGTGTAGCTCACTGACACGTCTTCAGCGTTCACGCTCGAACCTGAACAGCCCCGCCGGACCCCGGCGGGGTTTTTGTTTTTGGCCGCCCCAGGAAGAAACAACGCTCGACCGAAGGACTCACGATGACTCTGGATTTCACGAAGCTGGACGGACTGGTGCCCGCGGTGGTGCAGGACGACACGAGCGGCGAGGTGTTGATGGTGGGTTTCATGAACGAAGAGGCCTGGGCCATCACCAAGCGCATCGGCTACGTGACCTTCTACAGCCGCACGCGCAGCACGCTGTGGACCAAGGGCGAAACGTCGGGCAACCGCCTGGCCGTGCGCCAGATCCTGATTGACTGCGACGACGATACGGTGCTCGTGAAGGCGGCGCGCGAGGGCGATGGCAACGTGTGCCACACGGGCGCGCGCACCTGCTTCAACAAGATCGAACAGGACTGGACGGAGGCGGCGCGATGAGCCTGTTGAAACTGGGCATCCCCAAGGGCTCGCTGCAGGATGCCACGGTGGCGCTCTTCAAGCGCGCGGGATTCGACATCCACGTGAGCGCGCGCTCCTACTTCCCCTCGATCGACGACGACGAAATCGAGTGCATGCTGATTCGCGCGCAGGAAATGGCGCGCTACGTGGGCGACGGCGTGCTCGACGCCGGCCTCACCGGCATGGACTGGATCGCCGAGCACGCCATTGGCCACCCGGAAGAACCGTCCCTCATTCCGGTGTGCGACCTGGTCTACTCCAAGCAGAGCTTCGGCAAGGTGAAGTGGGTGCTGGCGGTGCCGGAAGACTCGCCGTTCAAGACGGCGCAGGACCTGAAGGGCAAGCGCGTGGCCACGGAACTGGTGCGGGTCACGCAGCAGTGGTTCAAGGCGCGCGACGCCGAAGTTGACGTGGAGTTTTCGTGGGGCGCCACCGAAGTGAAGCCGCCGGTGCTGGCCGATGCCATCGTCGAGGCCACAGAAACCGGTTCCACCCTGCGCGCCAACCGGCTGCGCATCATCGATACGTTGATGGAGAGCAACACGCAGCTTGTCGCGAATGCGCGCGCCATGCAGGATCCGTGGAAGCGCGAGAAACTCGACACGATTGCGCTGCTGCTCAAGGCCGCCATCGAGGCGCAGAGCCGCGTGGGGCTGATGCTGAACGTGAAGCGCTCGGATCTCGACCAGGTGATCGCGCAGCTGCCCGCCTTGCAGCGGCCCACCGTATCGGCACTGAGCGACGCTGACTGGGTGGCCGTGAACACCATCGTCGAGGAGAAGATCGTGCGCACGCTCATTCCGAAACTGAAGGCCGCGGGAGGCCAAGGCATCGTGGAATATCCGCTCAACAAGATTGTCCTGTAGCAATGATCAAGATCGTTCAATCGAGTAACACCGCCGAAGTGGACGAGCTGCTCGAGCCGGCAGCGATTCGCGACGCGGTCACCCACAGGAAGGCGGCGCGCATCGTGGAGCGCGTGCACGCCGAGGGCGATGTGGCGCTGCGCGAGTATGCGCGTGCGCTCGATGGCTGGAGCGGGCCGCTCGAGGTCTCACGCAAGCAGATCGAGGCAGGCGCGAAGAAGGCGCCGGCGGCCGTGCGCGCGGCGCTGAAGCAGGCCGCCGCCGCGATTCGCACGGTGGCCACGGCGCAGCGGCCACGCGAATGGCGCGTGCGTCCCATGCCGGGCGTCAGTGTCGAGCAGCGCGTAGTGCCGCTCGAGCGCGTGGGCTGCTACGTGCCTGGCGGACGCTATCCCCTGCCGTCGTCGCTGCTCATGACGGCGATTCCCGCGCGCGTGGCCGGCGTGGCCGAGGTGGTGGTGTGCAGTCCCTCGGTGGATCCGGTGGTGCTGGCGGCCGCGAAAGAAGCCGGCGTCGACCGCTTCTTTCGCCTCGGCGGCGCGCATGCGATTGCCGCCATGGCCTACGGTACGAAGACCGTGCCGCGCGTAAGCAAGATCGTGGGACCCGGCAATCGCTGGGTGTCGGCGGCCAAAGCGCTGGTCGCGCAGGATTGCCCCATCGACTTCTACGCCGGCCCGAGCGAGATCCTGATTGTGGCCGACCGTGGACCCGCGTCGTGGATTGCCGCGGACCTGATTGCCCAGGCCGAGCACGACCCCGACGCGCGCGCAATCTTCATCACCTCAAAGGCCGCGCTCGCCCGCCAGGTAGCCGAGGAGGTGGCGGCGCAGTTGCCCACCACCGGTCCTGCGGCGGTGTCCCTCTGGAATCACGGCGGCATCATCGTGACCCGCACGATGGACGAGGCCGTGGATCTGGCCAACCAGGCCGCACCCGAGCATCTGGTGGTGGATACCGACGCGCGCGCCGCGCGCATCTACAACGCCGGCGCCGTGTTCGTGGGCGCGTGGGCCGCACAGGTGGCCGGCGACTACGCCATCGGGTCCAATCACACGCTACCCACGGCGGGTGTGGCACGGGTGCGCGGGGGCCTGCATACATCCGACTTCGTGAAGCTCGTGTCGATGCAGTATGTGACCAAGGCCGGGCTGGCCGGCCTGGCCAACACCGTGACCACGCTGGCCCGCGCGGAGGGTCTCGAAGGTCACGCACGTTCGATTGAGGTGCGCCTGGGGGACGCAGTACCGGCCGCGACGGTCAACCGCCGCCGTCTCGCTCGCACGTCCCGCGCCACACTCGCCACGCGGCGCACCGCTGCGCGAAGGGCTGAGAGCCGATGACGACCATTCAAGGCATGCCCACTCTGGGCCCAGGCCTGCGCCTGCACCTGAACGAGAACACGGCCGGCTGTTCGCCGCGCGTGCTGGCGGCCATTCGCGCCATGACGCCGCTCGACGTGTCGACCTACCCTGACTACGAAGCCGCGGTGCGCGAGACTGCCGAGTATCTGGGCGTCGATCCCGACTGGGTCGTGCTGACCAACGGCCTCGACGAGGGATTGTTGCTCGCCGCCATTGGCTACCTGGGGCACCGCGCGCCCGAGGCCCTGGTGGCACTCGGCGCTACGCACACCCCGCTGAGCGGACTGCCCGAGCAGATGCTCGCGTTGCCGGCCTTCGAGCCCTACACCATCAACGCGAAGGCGCTCGGTGCGCGCACGATCGCGCTGCCGATGAACGACCAGTTCGCGTACCCCACCGACGCGGTGTTGGCGGCCGTGGGTCCGAACACCCGGCTGGTGCACGTCAACACGCCGCACAACCCCAGTGGGCAGACGGTCTCGGAAGCCGACGTGCGACGGGTGGCCGAACGCGCGGGTCACGCCGTCGTGCTGCTCGATGAGGCGTATCACGACTTCCACGGATCGCACATGCTGCACCTCGTGCGCGAGTATCCCAACGTGATTGTGGGCCGCACGTTCTCGAAGGCGCACGGCCTGGCCGGCATGCGCGTGGGTGTGCTCATTGCGCCGCCCGCGCTGCTCGCGCCCATCCGCTACGTGATGCCGCTTCTCAACCTGAACGCGGTGGCCGTGGTGGCTCTGCGTGCGGCACTTACCGACACGGAGTACGTGCCGTGGTCGGTGGCACAGGCCACTGAATCCAAGGCGTTGCTCTACGCGGTGCTGACGCGTCTGGGCCTGACGCACTGGAAGAGCGCCGCCAACTTCGTGCTGGTGTACGGCGGCGATCGCACGCCGGATCTGGTGCGCGGCCTGATCGCCCGCGGTGTGCTCGTGCGCGACCGCAGCAAAGAACCCGGATGTGCCGGGTGCTTCCGCGTGACGGCTGGCGTGGTCGAGCACACGCGCAAGGCCGTGGTGGCATTGGAGGAGCTGTGCGCAAGGCCCTGATCGACCGCAAGACCGCGGAAACACACGTGACGGTGGCGCTCACGCTCGAAGGACGCGGGCACTTCGAGAACCACACGGGCGTGCGGTTCCTCGACCACATGCTGGATCTGGTGGCGCGGCACGGCGCGTTCGACCTGGCGGTGACGGCCAAGGGCGACCTCGACGTGGACCAGCAT
>JANORI010000573.1:0-5141 GCA_031415235.1 Acidobacteriota bacterium
TCGGTGTCGGCGGGAGCCCCGGTGAGCCTCGAGGACTGGAACACCACCCTGCTTCCGGGCTATCCCAGTCCCTTCACCGCGGCGAACCCGCCGATCGCCCGGTCGCCAGGGCCGGTGCCGGACGTGCCGGCCGGCAGCGCCAACGCGTCGGTCAATGCGGCCGTGGCCGCCGGCGCGAGCCAGAACATCACGATGAACCCGTCGATCGCCAACATCTTCAGGGTTCCGGCGGCGATGACGGTGACCTGGGCCGCCGGCGCATCGGTGATGAACATGGGCAACTGCACTGGCAAGAGCGCCACGACCTTGATTGGATGCGTGCGCACCGGTGGCGCGGCGTTCCCGGTGGCGCCAGGCGTGCCGGTCGGTGCAACCGTCACCGCCGTAGTGCCGACAACCGACGGCAACCGCACTGTCACAGCCGTGCTCACGGCGGCCTGGGCGGCTGGTAACCCGATCACCGTCGGCGTGGCGGGCTTCCCGACGGCGCCCTTCTCGGTGCACACGTTCTTCATCAAGGACAAGAACATCCTGGTCACGTGCACCGGATACAACAACGTGCCGCAGTTCACGGGTTGCAACGTCCCCAATCCGCTGCTCGTGGGCGACCGCGTGTCGACCGCGGCGCTCTCGAACGCCGGGGTGGGCACGATCGGCGGCTTCCTGAAGGTGGAATTGCAGCTGGCCAGCGGCACGTGGCAGGACGTGACGATGGAGTTCCTGAACTACGGCATCAGCGGGCCGAACCTGGCCGGTCGCCCCTGCCCAGACCCGACGCCCAATGCCATCCTGCGCTTTCAGCGGCTCCGCGACAACAACGAGCCGGCGGCACTGGTGAACTGCACCTACGCGGGCAGCACCCTGTCGTCGGACCATTGGCCCAACGTGTTCTTCGACCAGCGCGAGGGCGTGGTGCGCGACCTTGGGATTGCCGGGCCCGCTGGCCACGCCAACCGCGTCACGATTGCCGGCGTGCTGCATCACGTGACGCTCGACGTGCGGAATCTGTCGCAGTGGTTCGATCGCATCGGCGCCTTTGCCGCCGGCACGGGCAACCTGGCGATGCGCGAGGGCAACACGGCCGCAGGCGGCTACTCGGTGTACTTCTCCGACCGCCGCAACAACCGGAACGACACCAATCTCGAGACCGGCGAGTGGGGTTGGGAAGACGTGGTGAACCCGTCGGATGCCAACGGCCTGTTCAACTCGGCGCTCGATCTGGGCGAAGACATGAACGTCAATACCGTGCTCGATCGCTATGGCCGGTTGCCGAACTACCAAGGCGTGAGCAACGCCCTGCCGCCGGGCGCCGGTGCGCTGCCGGGAGGGCTGGCCAATCCGCTCGACGTCAACGCTCGTCCGGGAAGCTTCATCAGCGGCGGCGAGGCGAAGGTGAACCGTCTGTTGCACTTCCGCCGCGTGCTGAAGTTGACCAACGGCACCCTCGGCAACATCGTGGCGCCTGGCCTCACCGTGGCGGCCGAGAACCCGGTGTACGTGCGGGGCGACTGGAACGCCAGCGTGGCTGCAGGCTGGACCGGCGCCAGCGTGGCCACATCGGTGGTGGCCGATGCCGTGACGCTGCTCTCGAACATCTGGAACGACGTGAACTCGTTTGGCACCGCCGCCAATCTGAACCCGTACGACACCTCGAACCGGCCGCGCAGCAGCGACTCGCGCTACCGGCTCGCGATCATCTCCGGCAAGGGACCCGTGTTCCCACGGCCGACCGGCGGCGGCGCGACCTACGGCACCGATGGCGGCGCACACAGCTTCTTGCGTTTCATCGAGGGCAGCAGCGCGGGCGGCAACAACACCATCTGGTACCAGGGGTCGATGGTGACGTTCTACTACAACCGGCAGTCGGTCACGCCCTTCAAGTGCTGCAACAACATGGTCTACGGCGTGCCGACGCGCCAGTATCTGTTCGACACGAACTTCCTGAACCCGGCGTTGCTGCCCCCGCTCACACCGGTGTTCCGCGACATCAACGCCTTGGGCTTCACCCAGGAAACCCGGCCCGGGCGCTAGCAGCCGCGCCGTCGCTCGCACGAGGGCCAGGGGCCGGACGTCGGTGGGGGACGCCCGGCCCTTCGTCCGTACGGCCGTTTGCGTCGGTGCTCGTGGCCACGTGCGCACTGGCGGCCTGGGTGCCGGCCCGGCAGGCCGCCGCCGTGGACCCGTCGGAGGTGCTTCGCGCTTGAACTTTCGTGTTTTGCTCACTTATTCTTGGGGGCGCGCTGACATCGCGTACGGCCCGACATCTTCCGCAGTCGCCTGGAGGCTCTCATGACGCCAGAACAAGCTACGTTTCTTGCCCAGCAGTACGTCCAACTCATGCAAGGCGAGTTTCCCGCCACCTGCAAGGTGCTCGCCGCGGTGAAAGACGACAACCGCAACTACAAGCCCGACGACAAGTCGCGCACGGCGTGGGAAGTGGCCACGCACCTGGCCACCGCCGACGTGTGGTTCCTCGACAGCGTGATCACCGGCCAGTTTGCCTGGGATCCGGAAAAGGTGAAGCAGATCGAAGGCCAGTTCTCCTCAGTGGCTGAGGTGGTGGCGTTCTACGAGCAGGCGTTCCCCGCGAAGCTGAAGGCCGTACAGGCCATGGCCGCCGGCGATCTGGCCAAGACCATCTCGTTTTTCGGCATGATGGAAAAACCGGCGGCCGAGTTCCTCGGCATGGCCAACAACCACAGCGTGCATCACCGCGGGCAGCTTGCCGGGTATCTGCGCGCGATGGGGTCGAAGGTGCCGGCGATCTACGGGGGCAGCGCCGACGAGCCGATGCGGGGCGCCTAGCGCACTGGCCACAGCCCGGTCACGGCAGGTGGTCGCCATGACCGGGCGCGTGTCTGCGCCTTCGCGTTCCCGCGCGGCATCATCGCGCCGACGGCGCGGAACTAGCGCAGCGGAACCCGATCGTAGGTTGCGCCGTCTCTGGTGCGGTGAAGTTACGGTAGTAGACGGTGCCGAGGCGCGTCTCGGTGTCGGCCCAGCTGCCGCCGCGAATCACCCGGTAGCGCCCCTGTGCCGGGCCGGTGGGATCGTCGACCGGACTTTCACTGTAGTAGTTGAGGTCGTACCAGTCGGCCGTCCACTCCCACAGGTTGCCCGATACGTCGTACAGCCCGAACGCGTTCGGCGCAAACGAGCCCACCGGTACGGGACCGGTACTAGAGCCGCTATGAGCATGGCGCTCAGGCCGAGCCGGCGTCGCGGCGGGTTGCCCAGCAACGGGCTGCGCCGGCGCTCCTTCGTCGAGGTAGTCGTTGCCCAGGGGTAGTCACGGTCGGCCACGTCGCCGCGCGCCGCGCGCTCCCACTCCGCCTCCGTCGGCAGGCGCCCGCCCTGGGCCGCGCAGTACTTCGCGGCGTCGAACCACGTGACGTTGTAGACCGGCAGGCGTTCCTTGCCAGGCGCTGGACGTGTGCCGCCCCAGTGATAGGGCGGCTCCACGCCCGACGAAGGCGACGACGCGAACGCGGCGTACTCGACGTTGGTCACTTCGTGGCTGTCGATGGTGAAGGCCGGGAGGCGCACGCGGTGCACGGGACGGTCGTCGTAGCGCTCGCGAATCTGCCAGCCGATCTCGTCCATCAGCCACAGGCGCGTGCGTCCCATCCAGAACTCGCCGGCCGGAATGGTCGGGCGTGTCGTGAACAGCACGGTCGGCAGCGGGGGAGGCGGCACGCCTGCCTGCCCGTTGGCCGTGGTGTGGCTCGCCAACAGCAGGCACAGGGCGCCTGGGAGCGCGACGCGAGCCACGCGGCCAAGGGTCATGTCGCCGCTCACGCGAAGAGCGTGCCTATTTCGTCGCTCTTCATCATCGCCGCGCCGCCCAGATTGACGGTGTCGACGTAGGCGTAGTCACGGCCCGATGGGGTGTTGGTGATCACTTTCTTCCAGTCGATGCCCAGCGCCGAGTAGATGGTGGCCAGCGAGTTGTCCATGAAGGGTTGCGACTTGTGCCGCCAGCCGGTGTCGAGGCAGGTGCTCCCGTCGCCGTCGGTCTTGCCGAGCACGCGGCCGCCCGCCACGCCGCCGCCGGCGTAGAGGCCGGTGTAGGCGCCCTTGTAGTGATCCCGCCCCGCCACCGGATTCATTCCTGGCGTGCGGCCGAACTCGCTCTGCGCCACGATCAACGTCTCGTCGAGCATCGTTGCGCCGGGCGCCTGTCCGGGCATGGCGGCCAGGTCGTCGAGCAGGCTCACGAGGCCCTTGTCGAGCCGCGTGCACGTGCGGTAGTGATTCCACTCGGCGTTCTTGTCGAAGATACCGGCGTGGTGATCCCACCGGTCGCCGTCGTAGATGTAGATCATGCGCGTGCCGGCGTTCTGCGCGAGCAGGTTGCGCGCCAGAATGCAGCCGAGGCCGAACTCGTCGTCGCCGTAGCGCTGCGTGTCCTCGGTGCTCGCGCTGAACACCTTGGGCCACCGCGCGTCGTTGAGCAGCTTGTGCGCGTCGTCGTAGAAGGTCTGGTAGTCGGCGGCGCGCTGGCCCATGGCGGCGCGCTGACCTTCGTTGATCTTGGCCAGCTCGGTCAACAGGCGCCAGCGTTCGGCCATCACCTGGTTCGCGCCCGTCATGTCGCCGCTAAACGCCGTAAACACTGTGCTCGGGTCCAGATCGAGACCGGTCGCCCACGTGGGCAGGAAGCCGGCGCCGAGCGAACCCGCGCGCGCCTTGGTGAGGTTGGTGCTCACGTAGGTGGGGAAGCTGTCGTGCTGACGCCGCTGCGCCGCCAACTCGTAGGCCACCACCGACCCGAAGGCGGGGATCTCGCGCGCCACGGCGGGGTTGAGCGAGCGGCCTGTCTGGGTGTGGTACTGCCCGTTGAAGTGGATGAGCTCGGGCGCCTGCAGCGATCGCACCAGACTGACGCGGTGCATGTTCCTGGCAAGCTGCGGGAACAACGTCTGCGACAAGTAGAGGCCCTTGGACACCTCCGTCACGTCGAGATCCTTCGGCGTCCAGCGCGTCTCCTTGAAGTCCCAGCAGTCCATCGGACTGATGGCGCCGCCGAGCTCGATGAAGACGCAATTGCGGGCGGTGCCGCGCGGGGCCGACGTGCCCTGGGCCGAGACCTGCAGCGGCCACACCGGGCCATCGACCCACGTGGTCGCCAGCGCCGTGCC